>NZ_CBFFRJ010000119.1:0-15727 GCF_965644225.1 Phytobacter sp. V91
GCGACAGGGGAATACATCCGCTACTACAATCACGACAGAATAAAGATGGGGCTGGGAGGACTGAGTCCGGTAAATTACCGGACTCAGTCGCACTCTCTGACCTGAACCTGTTCCAGGTTATGGGGTTCAGATCACAATGCGAGGGGAAAAGGGCTTTACTTCCCCCACAATCTGCGTGAATTATCCTCGATAACCCCGCTCAGTCGCCGCTTTTGCATCGTTCTTGTCCAGCTTGCCGAAAGCCCGGCGGCAGAAAGTAAGCGACGATACTGAAGATCATCAAAGGGCATATGCCAGGCGATGGCGATAGCATCCTGAACGCTGACATCGCTGGTGCGTGACGCCAGCTCAAGGGGCGAATCCGTCGAGACCTGCCCTGCCGCAATCACCCGATACAGCCAGCCCACTCGCCCACAGGCCTGCATTTGTGACGCCATATCACTGACATTGAAGTGAAAATTGAGCTTAAAGCAGGGCGAGCGAGGCTGAGTAACCTGAATCAGCGCCTCCCCCCAGCGAAAAATATCACCGATAAAGACGTTTCTTTCCGTCAGTCCAACGGTGGATAAGTTCTCACCAAAAGCCGGGGCGTAGTACAGGTCGCTATTGTCCGGAAATGTCTGCTGCCAGTGGGCGTAATGCTCGCGAGGGTAGTGGCAAAGCGCTCTGTCCGGCCCACCATGGATGACCTTTTCTGCCTCTTCATCACCCTCCAGGCCGTGCTCTGTTAAGCGAAGCTCACCATCCACCTGGCGCTTACCGATAGCGCTGGGCCGGCTGCCCTCATAATCCTTTACTGTTCCTGTATAAACATTAACCGGATGTCGCATTTTTTCCTCCAGCCGCTAAAGTTGATTCACTATTACACCACACTTTTTGCCCTGAAATCGTACAGAAATGAGACACCGGTTCACCCGTATTTCACCGGGACGTGCTATCACTTAATTGCATAAATGAAACGACATTTCATATTCAAGGAGACAGTGACGTGAAGAACAAAAATGAATTTTACGGCGTCTGGTGCCCCTCCATTACGCCAATGACGAATGACGGTAAAGTCGACCTGAACGGATTGAGACAGCATATTTCACGCCTGACTGACGCCAGAATAGATGTCGTACTGCTCATGGGCAGCATCGGCGAATTTGCCTCCTTCACCCTCGATGAACGGCTAATGCTCATCCGCGAAGCGCGGGGCATGACCTCAGGCACGCTGGTCGCCAACGTCTCGTCGACCTGCCTGAACGATGTACTCTGGATGGCAGATGAAGCTTTCCGCACCGGATACGATGCGGTCATGGTATTGCCCACTTACTATTACGGGCAAACACCGGTGCAACTGCTGAGTTACTTCCGCCATCTGGGGCAGCGGCTAAACGGCAAGTGGTTTGCTTATAACTTCCCGGCGCGCACCGGTTGCGACCTCACCCCGGAACTGGTCGCCACCCTGGCCGCGGAATTTCCCAACTTTGCCGGCATCAAAGACACTGTCGACTGTCAGTCACATACCCGTAATATCATTCTGCAAACCCAGAACCTGCGCGATGATTTCGCCGTGCTTTGCGGCTATGACGAATACTTTATCCCTAACCTGTTGGCGGGTGGCGCAGGGGTCATTTCCGGCTTGAATAACGTGATGCCTGAGCTGTTTGTCAGCGCCCGTGAAGCCTGGGAGCAAAACTCTCTTGTTACCCTGCATGAAGTCCAGCGTGAGATTGGCAAATTTATGTCGATTTATACGATTGGCGAGGATTTTGTCACCACCATCAAAACCGTGGTCTCGCGCAAATTTGGCTACTGCGGCGCGACCTCACGTAATTTCGGCGGTGCGCTTACCCCCGCGCAATGCGCCCAGGTTGATGAAATTTTTGGTCGCTATCGTTAAACAAAAAACCGGCCCGCGAGGGTCGGTTTTTGTCTCTGCCAGCGCTATTTTACCGCACTGTGCAAATGGGGGGCTGCCGCCCCGGCTTTCACTTTTCGTGACCAGATTGAGGTCAGAATCGGGACCAGAATTGACGTCACGATAACCGATGTCGCCACCAGCGACGTTGCCGCCGGCGCCATCGCTTTAAACTCCGGTACCATCTCTGCGATCAGGACGGGCGTTACCACCGCAGCCCCCGCAGAACTTGAGGCAGCCAGCCCCGCAGTACCGTCTCCTCCACCCAGCAGCTTATCGGCAATAATCAACGGGATCCCGGTAATCACAATCACCGCCAGCCCAAGCAGAATACCGAGCAAGCCGGTCTGGGCAATAACGCTTAGATCAATAGTGTTACCGAGCGCGAAGGCGAAAAATGGGATCAGGGTTTGTACCGCCCGGGTGAAAAACTCCCGCAATTCGGGGTCCAGGTTACCCAGCCCGAAACCAATCAGGAACGGCAGCACGGCGCCGACAAAAACATGGGGTTCAAACGAGGCGATACCCGCGGTCCCCAGAATCACCATCGTCATCAGCGGGCCTGATTCGAGGGACATCAACACAAACGCCCCGGCTTCTTCTTTGGTGCCGTATTGCTGCATGATGGAGGCGTAAAGGCCGCCATTGGTCATGTCCATGGATGCGACCAGCGCCAGCGTCGACAGCCCGGCAAAGAACCCGGCTTCCACACCGTGCACAGGGAGCAAACGGGACGTCACTGCAGCCACGACCCAGGCAACGGCAATTTTGGTCACCACCAGGGTGCCGGACTTACGCAATACGGTGCCGGTCGCACTGAGCTTAATCGACGCCCCCATACAGAAGAACCACACCGCCAGAATCGGCACCGTGCCGGTTATTATGCCGTTGGTGAAAGAGCCGAAATATTTCCCGGCGCCAGGGGAAAAGGTGTGGCACAGCGCGCCGAGGAACAAAGGAATCAGCATCATCCCGCCAGGGACTTTTTCTATTGCACGTTTGATTTGCATATCTTCACCTGTAAAAAATCACTGATTTTTGTGCGCTATCTCGCTCTTTAGCAGGAGCGTTTCCAGTGCTGATGAAGAAATGCTAGAACTTCGTCACACTCAGAAAAGTGATCTCACAAACAAAATTAAAACAATATTTCATTTTTAGTGGATCACTGTTTCTTTTTATTTTTGCGTTTGGCTAACAGGCATAAAAAAGCCCCTGCCAACAATGTCGGCAGGGGCTCTGTTCTCATCCGTTAGCAAACAGATGATTAACGAAAACTTACTTCTTCGCGGCAAAACGTGCTGCTGCTTCGTCCCAGTTCACTACGTTCCAGAACTCTTTGATGTAGTCCGGGCGGCGGTTCTGGAATTTCAGGTAGTAAGCATGTTCCCATACGTCCAGACCCAGGATCGGGAAGCCAGACGCGCCGGAGACAGCTTCACCCATC
The DNA here is from genome assembly GCF_965644225.1 of Phytobacter sp. V91. Lineage (NCBI taxonomy): Bacteria > Pseudomonadati > Pseudomonadota > Gammaproteobacteria > Enterobacterales > Enterobacteriaceae > Phytobacter > Phytobacter sp. V91. The sequence continues at coordinate 3,348 of NZ_CBFFRJ010000119.1, forward strand.
AGCGGGGAATCCTGGTTCGCAGTTGAAACTACCGCCAGTTTGTCGCCTTTCAACACCAGCCACGCCCAGCCAGAGCCAAAACGGGTTGCTGCTGCTTTTTCAAATTCAGCTTTGAAATTGTCGACAGAGCCGAAATCGCGCTCGATAGCCGCTTGCAGATCGCCCTGCAAAGTGGTGCCTTTTTTCAGGCCTTTCCAGAAGAAACTGTGGTTAGCATGGCCGCCAGCGTTATTACGCAGAACGGTTTTTTTGTCAGCCGGCAGTTGATCCAGTTTGGTAATCAGCTCTTCAGCGGACAGGCTGGCGAATTCTGGCAGGCTTTCCAGCGCGGCGTTGGCATTGTTTACATAAGCCTGATGATGCTTAGAGTGATGGATCTCCATCGTCTGCTTGTCGAAATGAGGTTCAAGTGCATCGTACGCGTACGGCAGGGATGGCAGTGTATAGCTCATACTAATTCTCCATTATTGTCGGGCGGCAGGTGTGTTAACGCCGCGTAAGCAGTTGGTTCATTATAGTTAGTTAAATGGTATTGAAAATGTTTATCAATGCCGTAATTTTAATATGGTTATAACATTTGGTTATGATGCTGAAATTGTGACCTTTCTCAACTACATCACGTCCTTATTGCCAACTCACCGTCGAACACGGCAGTCATTTCAAGGTTAATTAACCGCGCGATTTTTACACTCAACACTATCGGCTGATTCTATTCCGATATTAAGAGCTTAAAATAATAATGGAGATTTGATATGAGTAATGGAATTACTTTAGGTATCTTTTGGCATTTGATAGGCGCAGCCAGTGCAGCCTGTTTCTATGCACCGTTTAAAAAAGTCAAACACTGGTCCTGGGAAACGATGTGGTCAATAGGCGGTTTTGTCTCCTGGATTATTCTTCCCTGGACTATCAGCACGATATTATTGCCTGATTTCTGGTCCTACTACGGTTCTTTCAGCCTCTCCACCCTGTTGCCCGTTTTCCTGTTTGGTGCAATGTGGGGCATTGGTAACATTAACTATGGCCTTACCATGCGCTATTTAGGCATGTCGATGGGCATTGGTATCGCCATCGGCATCACACTGATTGTCGGTACGCTAATGACGCCCATTATCAATGGCCAGTTCGGCACGCTCATCAACACCAAAGGCGGTCAGATGACGCTACTTGGCGTTCTGGTTGCACTGACTGGCGTGGGTATCGTCACCAGAGCCGGACAGCTGAAAGAGCGAAAAATGGGTATTAAAGCCGAAGAGTTCAACCTAAAAAAAGGCATAACTCTCGCAGTCATGTGCGGTATTTTCTCTGCTGGCATGTCATTCGCCATGAATGCTGCAAAACCGATGCACGATGCAGCTGCTGCGCTGGGGGTCGATCCACTTTATGTGGCGCTGCCCAGCTACGTCGTGATTATGGGGGGGGGGAGCGTTAATCAACCTCAGCTTCTGCTTTATCCGTTTAGCAAAAGTGAGCTCATTGTCGATAAAATCCGACTTCTCGCTGACAAAATCGCTGATTATCAGCAATATTCTGATGTCTGCGCTGGCAGGTCTGATGTGGTATTTGCAGTTCTTCTTTTACGCCTGGGGCCACGCCAGTATTCCGTCACAATATGAATACATCAGTTGGATGCTCCACATGAGCTTCTACGTGCTGTGTGGAGGTATTGTCGGGCTATTACTGAAAGAGTGGAACTATGCCGGACGACGTCCGATTGCCGTGCTGATTCTTGGTTGTGCGGTGATTATTGTTGCGGCCAATATCGTTGGTCTCGGCATGGCAAACTGATCAAGCAGTAACACGACTACGATGACGCCATTGACCTGGCGTCATTCCTACTTCCCGACTGAACACCACCGAAAAATAGTTACTGTCCTCAAAGCCACATTGCATGGCGATTTCACCAATCATCTGTTCAGAATGCTGTAACAGATACTGCGCATGACAAATCCGCAGCTGACGTAAGTAGTGATTGATGGTCATACCGGTCTGGTTGCGAAATTGCTGACGCAGGGTGCGCTCGCTGCACTGCTCCTGTTCACAAAAGCGTTCAAGGATAAAGCTGCGATTAAGGCTGCCGGAGAGCGCGGTTATCAGTTTATCCAGCAGCGGTTCGCTATCGGCGGCGGCCAGATTATCGGTAGCAAAGCGATGGCGTTTTAAGAGAATCACCAGTTGGGCGAATAACGCTTCAGCCATGGAATTCGACAGCGCGTCGTTTTTGGTGCTTTCCTGTTCAAGCTGGGTTATCACCTGCCGCGCCTGTAGCATTCCGCTGCTGCCGATTCGCCAGTGTGGCATCCACCCGGCGTCGTCCAGACCCGGAATACAGCCTGCCCAGTCAAAGTTAAGCGCCAGCCGCTCCGGGCGGTAGATAATGTTTTGCAGCACCAGGTCATTAACGGACGCATAGGCGTGCTTGTCCTGCGCACGCACATAAAACAGATCGCCGCGGGTAATACGATAAGGTCTGTCATTCAGGACATGCAGTCCGTTGCCGCGCCACACCAACACCAGTTCATAAAACTCATGCGTATGCTCAGCGAACACATTTTGTGGATAGCGATCTGCCACCGCGACAGTCTGCCCTGAGCGGGGGAAAAAATCGGCGCTACGAAGAATTAACGGGTTTACCACAATGCCACCTCAGCCCAAAACAACCGATAAGTATTAGCTGATTTGCGACAAAAAATCGGTGACAGCCTTCTCGTTACCGTTACTGCAATGGCACATCCCTCCCCTGGCGGATATCGCGCGGCGACCAGTCGAATTCACGGCGAAAAAGGGTCGAAAAGTGGTTACTGTCGCCAAAGCCGCAGCGATAAGCGATATCCGTGACGCTATCATCACTATGACGCAACATATGCCGCGCCTTGATCAAACGCAGACGATTAAGATAACGCTGCGGCGTCAGCCCCGTGTACTGCTTAATCTGGCGGTGAAGCGTGCGCAGCGACAAAGTGAACCTATCCGCCAGTGACTCCCAGCACACCTCGTCGGCAAAGTTGTCTTCCAGCCATGAAATTAGCTGGTTCAGGCGCGCATCATTACTCATCCCCCCCTCTTGCAGGCTGCTTTTGCGCAGCAGCACCAGCAACTGCATAAACAGAATTTCACGGTTTGCGGAAGTCGCCATGTCCATCTCCTCGCCAACGGTTTCCATCTCGCCAACGATACGACGTACCTGTTGCAACACGCACTGATTTACGCGCCAGTGTGACGGGTAATGACCATCCTGTTCCTGCGGGAGTAACGCATTTAGTCCGGCCAAAAATCTAAAAGCGTCCGGTGAGCGATACAGCACATTCGTCAGACAAAGGTTGTCAGTATGTTCATATAAATGCCGGTCATGATCGCGCACGAAGCATACGGTGCCCCCGCTGATGGTATAAGACTGGCCGTTAAACACATGAATACCTGTACCGTGTTCAACAATCACAATCTCATGAAAATCATGATGATGTTCAGGAAATGCCGTCTGAGGCAGTCGCGGCTCAATGGCGACGGGCATCATGCCAGAAGGAAAAAAATCCACGCTGTGTAATACGGTCATGACGGCCTCACTGACGAATGAGAAATGTTCTCAAAATAGTAATTAAGAGTGACAGTTCGCACCTTGAATTTTCGACCGCAAAACTGGTAAAGCCTGTCATTTTTTCAAGAAAGGGGGGTAAAGATCGGGAATTGCAGCCTGTGTCACACCGCGGAAAACGCAGGGTTTTATGCGAAAGTGTGAACTGTCTCACTTTCATCTTTGCTTTCTTGCCAGTCACCTGGCGGGGCTGTCATTAGCAAGAAGGTTGCGAAAGCGGCCTCTTTTTAAACTGGGGGGGAATAACACTTACAAGGATCTCCTCATGACATTTCGCCATTGTGTCGCGGTTGATTTAGGTGCCTCCAGCGGACGAGTAATGCTGGCGCGTTACGACCGCCAGGGCCGTGCGCTGACGCTTCGCGAAATCCACCGTTTCGCTAACTGTTTACAAAAAGTCGACGGCTTTGACTGCTGGGATATCGACAGCCTGGAAGCTGAAATTCGCCAGGGACTGCACAAGGTATGTGCGCAGGGTATCCAGCCGGACAGTATCGGCATTGATACCTGGGGCGTGGATTATGTGCTGATTGATAAACAGGGTCAGCGCGTTGGACTCCCGATTGCCTATCGTGACGATCGTACTGACGGCATCATGGCCCAGGCGATGCAGGCACCGGGCAAAGCCGATATCTATCAGCGCAGCGGCATTCAGTTTTTGCCCTTCAATACCCTGTACCAGTTTCGCGCATTAGCCCAACAACAGCCTGAACTTATTGAGCAGGCCGCACATGCGTTGCTGATCCCGGACTACTTCAGCTTCCGCCTGACCGGCAAGCTGAACTGGGAATACACCAACGCCACCACCACCCAACTGGTCAATATCAACACCGATAACTGGGATGCCACGCTGCTGGCGTGGGCAGGTGTGCCTGCCCGCTGGTTTGGCGTACCAACCCATCCGGGTAATGTGATTGGCCACTGGCGCTGCCCGCAGGGCAACGATATCCCGGTCGTCGCTGTCGCCAGCCATGATACTGCCAGCGCAGTCATCGCCGCGCCGTTGGGCGACAAAGATGCCGCTTACCTCTCATCCGGCACATGGTCGCTGGTGGGTTTTGAAAGCAAAACCCCGTACACCAGTGAGAAAGCCCTGGCGGCGAATATCACTAACGAAGGTGGAGCTGAAGGACGTTACCGGGTGTTGAAAAATATCATGGGCCTGTGGCTTTTGCAGCGGGTGCTGAAAGAACACAACATCAGCAGCCTGCCGGCCCTGATTGCCAGTGCCGAACAACTGCCCGCCTGCGGCTTCCTGATCAATCCAAACGATGACCGCTTTATCAATCCGCACAACATGAGCGCCGAAATTCAGGCCGCCTGCGTGGAAGCAGGGCAACAGGCGCCGCAGAACGCGGCTGAGCTGGCGCGCTGCATCTTCGACAGCCTCGCACTGCTGTACGCCGATGCGATCGGTGAACTGGCAGCACTACGCGGCAAGCCTTTTACCCGCCTGCATATTGTCGGCGGCGGCTGCCAGAACGAGATGCTCAATCAGCTTTGCGCCGACGCCTGCGGCCTGCCGGTGATTGCCGGACCTGTTGAAGCCTCAACGCTGGGCAATATTGGCGTGCAGCTGATGACGCTGGACGAATTAATCAATGTTGATGATTTCCGTAAGGTGGTGGCCGCCAGCCACAGCCTGAAAACCTTCACCCCGAATTCTGATAACGACATCGCCCGCTATGTGGCGCGATTTCAGCAGACACGACTGACTAAGGAGCTTTGCGCATGACCACTCAACCAGAACAAGCCTGGGAACTCGCTAAACAGCGTTTTGCCGCTGTAGATATCGATGCCGAAGAGGCATTGCGGAAGCTCGACAAGCTGCCGGTCTCCATGCACTGCTGGCAGGGCGACGATGTTGCAGGGTTTGAAAACCCGGAAGGTGGCCTGACCGGCGGTATTCAGGCAACCGGCAACTATCCAGGTAAGGCGCGTAATGCGAATGAACTGCGGGCCGATCTGGAGCAGGCGCTCAGTCTGATCCCAGGCCCCAAACGCCTCAATCTGCACGCCATTTACCATGAAGGCGGCGCGACAATCAGCCGCGATGCCATCAAACCTGAGCATTTCAAAAACTGGGTGGAATGGGCGAAAGCTAACAAGCTGGGCCTGGACTTTAACCCGTCGTGCTTCTCTCACCCGCTAAGTGCCGACGGCTTCACACTCTCCCACGCGAACGATGAAATCCGCCAGTTCTGGATTGATCATGTGAAAGCCAGCCGTCGCGTTTCTGCTTACTTTGGCGAGCAGCTCGGCACGCCATCGGTGATGAACATCTGGATCCCGGACGGGATGAAAGATGTGACCGTTGACCGCCTGGCGCCGCGCCAGCGTCTGCTGGAGGCGCTGGATGAGGTGATCAGCGAAAAACTGAACCCGGCCCACCACATTGATGCCGTTGAAAGCAAACTGTTCGGTATCGGCGCAGAGAGCTACACCGTCGGATCCAATGAGTTCTATATGGGCTACGCCACCAGCCGCCAGACCGCACTGTGCCTTGATGCCGGACACTTTCACCCGACCGAAGTCATCTCCGACAAAATTTCTGCCGCGATGCTGTATGTGCCGCGCCTGCTGCTGCACGTCAGCCGTCCGGTTCGTTGGGACAGTGACCATGTTGTGCTGCTGGATGATGAAACCCAGGCAATCGCCAGCGAAATCGTCCGGCATAACCTGTTCGATCGCGTGCATATCGGTCTCGATTTCTTTGATGCCTCAATCAACCGCATCGCCGCATGGGTTATCGGTACTCGCAATATGAAAAAGGCGCTGCTGCGTGCCCTGCTGGAGCCGGTTGAGCAGTTGCGTCAGCTGGAAGCTGAGGGGGATTACACAGCTCGCCTGGCGCTGCTGGAGGAGCAAAAATCCTTACCCTGGCAGGCGGTGTGGGAGATGTATTGCCTGCGTCATGACACGCCGATGGGCTACCAGTGGCTGGAGCGTGTACGGGCGTATGAGAAAGAGGTATTGAGCCAACGCGGGTAAGGCCACCCTCACCCCGGCCCTCTCCCAAAAGGGAGAGGGAGAAAAGCAGGCCCTCTGCGCAATATCAGCAGAGCGCACCACACAGTTCCCTCGCCCCTTTTGGGGAGAGGATTAGGGTGAGGGGAAAACCCCGCACCGATTAAACAGGAACCAAAAGACTATGCAGAACATTATCAACGCCTGGTTTACCCAGGGCATTATCAAAGCCACCTCTGACGCCTGGCTCAAAGGCTGGGATGAGCGCAACGGCGGCAACCTGACCCTGCGTCTGGATGATGCAGACATTGCTCCCTATGGCGCCGATTTCCATGCTGAACCGCGCTACATTGCGCTGAGCCAGCCAATGCCTTTACTCGCCAATACGCCGTTTATTGTCACCGGTTCCGGCAAATTCTTCCGTAACGTCCAGCTCGATCCAGCCGCCAATCTCGGCGTGGTAAAAGTGGACAGCGACGGCGCGGGCTACCACATTTTATGGGGCCTGACTAACGAAGCGGTACCGACCTCGGAACTGCCAGCCCACTTCCTGTCACACTGTGAACGCATCAAGGCTACCGACGGCAAAGACCGTGTCATCATGCACTGTCACGCCACCAACCTGATAGCTCTCACCTATGTGCTGGAAAATTCGACCGATCTTATCACCCGTAAACTGTGGGAAGGCAGCACCGAGTGTCTGGTCGTCTTCCCGGATGGCGTAGGTATTCTGCCGTGGATGGTGCCAGGTACTGATGAAATCGGCCAGGCCACCGCCCAGGAGATGAGCAAACATTCCCTGGTGCTGTGGCCATTCCACGGCGTCTTTGGCAGCGGCCCTACGCTTGACGAGGCCTTTGGTCTTATCGATACCGCGGAGAAATCGGCACAAGTGCTGGTGAAAGTCTATTCCATGGGCGGCATGAAACAGACCATCAACCGGGAAGAACTGATTGCGCTGGGTAAACGCTTTGGCGTCACCCCGCTGGCAAGTGCGTTAGAGCTGTACCAATAAGAACGTCCTATAACCCCTTCGGGCAACGATCCGAAGGGGAAACTCTGTTACCTATGCAGTAAAAACACTAACTCGTGGAGTAAAAGCAATGAAAATTAAAGCAAGCTTGATCCTCACCGTTGCCGCTCTGGCGTTGTCCGGTTCCGCTTTAGCAGAAGTCAAAATCGCGCTCGTGGCGAAATCATTAGGAAATGGTTTTTTTGAAGCAGCAAACACCGGGGCGCAGGAAGCGGCCAAAGAGTTAGGCGATGTCAAAGTTATCTATACCGGCCCAACCACCACTACCGCAGAAGCACAGATCGAAGTGCTTAACGGCCTGATCGCTCAGGGTGTGGATGCGATCGCGATTTCCGCCAACGATCCCGATGCCGTGGTGCCGGTGCTGAAAAAAGCGATGCAGCGAGGTATTAAAGTCGTCTCCTGGGACTCCGGCGTGGCAAAAGATGGCCGTCAAATCCACCTGAACCCCTCCAATAATGCCCTGATTGGCGAAACCAACGTCAAGCTGGCTGCCGATGCGTTAAAAGCGCTGAATGTGGAAAAAGGGGAGGTGGCGATCCTGAGCGCGACCCCAACCTCTGCAAACCAGAACACCTGGATTGCGGAGATGAAAAAGGTCCTGCCACAGTACCCGTCTGTCAATCTGGTGACCGTCGCCTATGGTGACGACCTTTCGGATAAGAGCTACCGCGAAGCAGTCGGCCTGCTGAAAACGTACCCGGATCTGAAGGTGATTGTCTCCCCGTCATCCGTCGGCATCGTGGCGGCTGCGCAGGCGGTTAAAGATCAGGGCAAGATTGGCAAAGTGTACGTCACCGGGCTGGGTCTACCGTCTGAAATGGCCGGGGCTATCAAATCCGGGGCCAGCAAAAGCTTCGCCATCTGGAACCCGATCGATCTGGGCTATGCCGCCACTTACCTGGCAGATGACCTCGTCAAAGGGACGGCAACCAAAACCGAGGCCAATATGGGCAAACTCGGCAAGGTGAAACTGGATGCTGACGGCAGCGGCGCAATGGCAGAGCCGTTCGTCTACGACGCCAGCAACATTGATAAGTTCTCGAAAATTTTCTAATCCCTTCTCCCTCTCCCAGTGGGAGAGGGCCGGGGTGAGGGCATCAGGCGGCACGCCACCTTCACCCTAATCTTCTTCCGAGGGGAGAGGGGATATTTGGAGAACATCATGACGGCATCCACACCCCTGCTGTCGCTCAAGGGCATCACCAAGGTTTTCCCTGGTGTTCGTGCTCTTGAGAACGTACAGCTCAACCTCTGGCCCGGCAGCGTCACCGCACTTATCGGTGAAAACGGCGCGGGCAAGTCCACGCTGGTCAAAGTGATGACCGGTATTTACCAGCCTGAAGAGGGCGAAATCCTTTATAAAGCCATTCCCATTCAGCTTCCGACGCCGGAATCTGCACACAAGGTGGGGATCACCGCCATACACCAGGAAACGGTGCTGTTCGACGAATTGTCCGTTACGGAGAATATTTTCGTGGGTCAGTATCTCTACAAAGGCCTGCTGAAAAAGCTCGACTGGCCCGCGATGCACCAGAAGGCAAGAGATATTCTGACCCGCCTGGAAGTGCAAATCGACCCACGCGCCACCCTCAAAACCCTGAGCATTGCCCAGCGCCATATGGTCGCTATCGCGCGCGCACTCTCCTTTGAGGCGCAGGTGGTCATCCTGGACGAACCCACCGTCGCCCTCTCACAACACGAGATTCTGGAGTTTTATCAAATCGTTGAACGGTTAAAACAGGAGGGCAAAGCCATTCTGTTTATCTCGCACAAGTTTGATGAAATCTTCGAGCTGGCGGACTACTACACCATTCTGCGCGATGGGGTGTATGTCGGCTCCGGCACCATGTCGGAAATAACCGAAGAGCGGATGGTGGCCATGATGGTCGGTCGCGCCATCACCCAGACCTACCCGAAAATCAGCGCGGAAATGGGTGAAACGGTGCTGGAAGTGAAAGACCTTTGCCACCCTACCGAATTCGCCCATATCGACTTCTCCCTGCGCAAAGGTGAGATCCTCGGCTTCTACGGCCTGGTGGGCGCCGGGCGAACAGAGTTAATGCAGGCGCTCTCCGGTGTCTCACGGCCCTCTTCTGGTGACATTATCCTCAACGGTAAAAAGGTGCATTTCCGCCAGCCCGCCGACGCCATTCAGGCCGGAATTGTTTGCGTACCGGAAGAGCGGCAGAAGCAAGGCGCGATTATCGAAATGCCCATCGCGCAAAACATCAGCCTGCCACAGCTTGGCAAACTTAACCCCAACGGCGTGCTCAATGATGCCAGAGAGTGGGCGCTGGCAGATGAGTACGCCAGACGCCTGCAGGTCAAAGCCTTTAGCTGGAAACAGCCGGTGGAAACCCTCTCCGGCGGCAATCAGCAGAAAGTGGTTATCGGCAAATGGCTGGCTACCCATCCGGACGTGATCATCCTCGACGAACCGACCAAAGGTATCGATATTGGCTCGAAAGCGGCGGTACATCAGTTTATGTCTGAACTGGTCTCGCACGGACTGGCGGTGATTATGGTGTCGTCGGAATTACCGGAAATGATGGGCATGGCGGATCGCATCATTGTGATGCATGAAGGGTTGATGGTCGCTGAATACCAGGCCGGAGAGGCCACGGCGGAAACCATTGTCAGTGCCGCCAGCGGCGCCGGTAAGGAGGCAGCATAATGTGGCAAAAACTGCTGAAACACCGTGAAGCCCTGCTGGGCGGTGTTGTCGTGCTGATGGTGCTCGCCATCGGCAGCCGTGTGCCGTCGTTTATCGGCCCCGGCAATCTGGTGGAGATGTTCAACGACACCGCCATTCTTATCATCCTGGCGCTCGGGCAGATGATGGTGCTGCTGACCAAGGGCATTGATTTATCGATGGCGGCAAACCTGGCGCTGACCGGAATGATTGTCGCCTTGCTGAACTTCCATTATCCGAATATCCCGGTCTGGGCGCTGCTGATGCTGGCCACCGGGCTTGGGCTGGTAATGGGGATGATCAACGGCCTGCTGGTCTGGAAAATGGGTATTCCGGCGATTGTGGTCACACTTGGCACCATGAGCATCTATCGCGGAATCATCTTCCTGCTTTCCAGTGGCGGCTGGATCAACTCCCATCAGATGAGCGCTGACTTTCTCGGGCTGCCGCGAGCCTCACTCCTTGGCTTACCGGTGCTGAGTTGGTGTGCGATTGCCGCCTTGCTGGTCGTGAGCTATTTCCTGCGTTACAGCCGGACAGGCCGCGCCCTTTACACCGCAGGGGGTAATGCTACGGCAGCGTATTACACCGGGATCAACGCCGGGAAAATGCAGTTCATCAGCTTCTGTCTTTCCGGCGCGCTGGCGGGATTTTGCGGCTATCTGTGGATTTCACGTTTTGCCGTGGCGTATGTCGACGTGGCTAACGGTTTTGAGTTGCAGGTCGTGGCAGCCTGTGTGATTGGCGGCATCAGTACCATGGGCGGCACGGGCCGGGTACTGGGATGTTTGTTGGGCGCCCTGTTCCTCGGCGTTATCAACAATGCACTGCCTGTCATCGGTATTTCCCCCTTCTGGCAGATGGCTATCTCCGGCACGGTGATTGTCATTGCGGTTCTGCTGAATGAACGTGGCAACAAACGCAAAGGTCGTCTGATCCTGCGCGATGCGGCTCTGGCTCGACAGAAAATGGCGGTGAAATCATGACCAAAATGCTGACATCGAATGCGGTAAATACGGCCCCAACCGCAACCTCCTTCTGGCAGCGCTTACTCTGTTGGGAAGGATTTTTACTGGCGGTCACCCTGACGGTTTTTATTGCCAATTCGCTGGCCTCGCCCTATTTCCTCAATATCTGGAACCTCTCGGACGCCACCTTCAACTTCACCGAAAAAGCGATCATCGTATTGCCCATGGCGATGCTGATTATTGCCCGTGAAATTGACCTGTCAGTGGCCTCGACCATTGCGCTCAGCTCTACGGTGATGGGTTTCTGCGCGGCCGCGGGTATGGACACCCCGCTGCTCATTTGCATCGGTTTAGGCGTCGGGCTGCTGTGCGGATTGTTCAATGGCCTGCTGGTGACGCGCTTTAACCTCTCGTCGATCGTTATCACCATCGGCACCATGAGTCTGTACCGCGGCATTACTTACATTTTGCTTGGCGATCAGGCGCTGAACAGCTGGCCGGATAGCTTCGCCTGGTTTGGTCAGGGCTATGTGTTCGGCGCGCTGTCGTTTGAGTTTGCGCTGTTTATCGTGCTCGCCATCGTCTTTGCCTTTCTGCTGCACCGCACCAACTTTGGTCGCCGCACCTACGCCATCGGCAACAACCCGACCGGCGCCTGGTACTCCGGCATCAACGTTAAACGCCACAACCTGATTTTGTTTGCGCTGGTGGGATTAATGGCGGGGCTGGCTTCGGTGCTGCTGACCTCGCGCCTGGGCAGTACCCGTCCGACGATTGCGCTGGGCTGGGAACTTTCGGTAGTCACGATGGCCGTGCTGGGTGGCGTCAATATCCTCGGCGGCTCCGGCAGCATGGTGGGCGTGGTGATTGCAGCCTTCCTGATGGGGCTGGTGACCTTTGGTCTGAGCCTGCTTAACGTCCCGGGTATTGTGATGTCGATTATCGTCGGCGCGATGCTGATCGTGGTGATTTCACTGCCGATTATCTACCGCCGGGTCATGCAGCGCAGGCGCATTTAATTTGCCCCTCACCCTAACCCTCTCCCTCAGGGCTGTCTCTTGATCAGATCTCCTGATCAAGAGACATCGCCAGTCTGTAGCCTTCAACCATTTCCTGGAGCCTGAA
>NZ_CBFFRJ010000120.1:0-15682 GCF_965644225.1 Phytobacter sp. V91
TTGGGCGGCTCATGGTTTGTCGGCGCCTTTGAGGCGCTCACCCTAAAGCCTCCGGCTCTGCCGGAGGATACTTACTATGGTCGCCCAGATCTGCGGCTTTCGCCGCATCCGGGCATTCACCAAGCATGATCCGCACGCTCCCGCGCTTGGCCAGTTGCCAGCCTCTGCCTTCAGGCCACATCAGTTCAAAACCCAGCACATCGCGAAACCAGAAGGCGCTTCTGCGTAAGTTGCGTACCGCAAGGACGTAGGAAAAGGGGATCATTTCAGGGATGTTCTCTGACATTTTATCTCTCTGTTAGCGCAGGTGTTTTAGCGATTATATCCGTAGCTGAGACGTTCAAATCCATAATCCGGCTACGAACCAGCACGTCACGCTTTCTTATTCTCATTAATCGGCCGTTTATCGCAAAACTTGCGCTGTAAACTGCACATTTTAGCAGCTTGCAATTGCGAGTGAATATCATTATCGTTAGAAACAATTTTTTACCTTCCGCATAAAAGAGTTACTAATAACTCCATCAAGAGAGCTGTTTTATCTGACCTGGGAAGGTCCCTGCCTGCGGTTTACCGCTGTGAGCATCTGTCATCGCACATTTAAAACTTTTAACCTTTGGGATGAAGGAGAGATGGCTAATGGGCAAGCTGTTTGCGACTCAACACACTCAACTGGCTGGCATTATTAACAAGGCCTGCGCAGGAAACTCACACCGTATTTCCGCCTTAATGCTGGGATTGTTTCTGCTTCCCGCCACGTCGCTGGCGGCAGAAACTGAGAACAGCAAAGAAACCCAGGACGAGGATGTGCTGATTGTGACCGGTGAAAAAACCGCACGTTCGCTACTCGACACCGGGACCAGCGTTGAAGTGTTCGACAGTCGCCGCATTGATGCCCTGCCGGGTGCGCAGACGGTCAACGACCTGATGCGGATGAGCGCCAACACCGTGGATGTTGGTATCGGTAACGATCTGCCGACCGTGCGTGGCGTGGACGGCTCAGGCCCGAGCACCGGCGCTGGCGCATTCTTAAGCGGCACCCGCCCACGGCTTGGCCTCTCTCTGGATGGCCGCTCCCTGACCTATAACGAACAGGCTTATGGCCCGCAATCATTATGGGATCTGGACAGGGTTGAAGTGTTCCGTGGCCCGCAAAGCTATATTCAGGGGCGTAATGCCATCGCGGGCGCGGTAGTGATGACCACCAAAGATCCGATTTTTGAGTGGGAAGGCGCCGTAAAAGGCGGGGCAGGTAATCAGCACTCCTCGCAGCTGTCCGCGATGGCTAACGTGCCGTTAATAGAAGACCAACTGGCGTTTCGCGCAAGTGTAGACCGCCAGCGCCGACGCAGCGATGTGGATCTCCCCTCTTACTCCCCGGTTGGCGACCCGAGCGAGATCCAGACCACCAATGCCCGAGCCAAACTGCTGTTTAACCCGGCAGGTCTGCGTGATGTCACCACCAAACTGACCTTCAACCACTCCGACAGCGGCGCGCCGCAAAACGAAAGTCAAAACCCGATGCCTCACCCGACCAACACGCGCTATGACTGGCGTCGGGCGGTGTTTAAGAGCAACGTTAACAGCGGGATCTGGGATATTTCATGGGAAGCGGATGATGCCCTGACTCTGGAAAACCGGCTGATTTATACCGGATTCCACATTAACCGCTACGTGGCAGATGGCCTGCCGCGCGCCAAAATCGACGGGCGTGAATTCCACGCCGAGCCGGTGGCCCACTTTGGTACAGCTGACAGCCGCCTGCGTGGCCTGGCGGGAATACGCTACTTCGATGCCTCCCAGGATGAGTCTGTCTATATCTTCGGTGGTTCAACCTTTACCGATGAGACCCGCACCGGTTCGGTCTACGGTGAGCTGACGTATGCCATTACTCCTGAGGTGGACATCACCGGCTCCAGCCGTCTGGAGCGCGAACACCGCAAACGTATCGGCGGCAGCAGTCTTGCGCGTATTGATCTCGATGAAACCTATAACGTTTTCCTCCCAAAAGTGGATGTGGCGTGGAAACCCGATCCCAACCAGACCTGGGGCGCGCGTATCGCCAGGGGGTACAACGCGGGTGGCGCGGGGATCACCTTAAGTGCGCCCTACACAAGCTACACCTATGACTCGGAATATGTCTGGAACTATGAGCTCTATACGCGGCATAAGCTGACCGATGCCAACGTGGTGCTGACGGGTAACGTTTTCTATAACGATTACAAAGATATGCAGCTTCCCTGGTACCTTACCGCCAACTCAACGGTTATTCGTAATGCCGACCGGGTCGAAACATATGGCGCGGAGATGGGCGCCACCTGGAGTCCACGCTGGGATCTGGAACTGTTTGGTAATGTGGGTCTGCTGAAAACCAAAATTGCCGACTTCCCCGGCAGTGGCGTTGAGGGGCATGAACTGGCGCGCGCGCCTGCATATACCTTCAATACGGGCGCTACCTGGCAGTTTGCCGCCGGCTGGGAAATCAGCGGCAATGTGGCCTTCTCCGATTCCTACTACTCCGCTTACGACAACGATTCCCGTGGGCGTATTGGCTCTTACTGGACTGCCAACGCACAGCTTGCCTACACCTTTATGCATGGCCGGGCGACGCTTTTCGCCCAGAATCTGTTTGATTCGAACCGTAACGTAATGGTGACCGGCAACGACATCTACAGCGCCACGCAACAGCGCCCGCTGCTGGTTGGCGCCGCACTGGAGTTGAAATTCTGATTTCACTGATCCGCAGGGCGCGCACCGCGCCCTTTTACTGACAAGGAGATAACTGCATGTCCTGCACCACATCCCCCTTTCGTCTTCTGGCGACCCTGCTGCTTGCCGCGTCTGTTTCGGCTACTGCCAAGGCTGACACGGTGATCAAAACTGAGAATATCCAGCGTGAAGCGGTCGCCTCCGATCTGGTTGAACTGGCCTGGAGCGACAAACAACAGGCGATTTTTGTCACTTCGCCGGACTGGAAAGACGAAAAACGCTCCACCGTACTGCGACTGGACCCACAAACCCTGGCCGTTAAAGCCACCATTCCTCTTGAGGTGAAAGGTTTTGGCGTCGCACTCGATGATGCCGGTAACCGGCTTTATCTTACCGAAGGCTTTAACGGCGCGGTCGGCGTGGTGGATACCGCCAGTAACCAACACCTTGCGACCATTAAACTGCAGAAGGAAGAGAATATCGAATCCGCCTGGCGTAAAGCCGGGATGCAGGGTGAGCATCTCGATTTTATGCTTGCGGAGCTCAAGCGCTTTAAGATAACCGACGGCTATCTCTATAAAGTGCGGGAAGCACGTTTTGATGCGCAAACCGGGCGACTGTTCCTGCCGGGGCTGGGCTACGGCGTCGACAGCGTGCTTTTTGTGGTGAATACCCGGACGCAAAAGCTGGAAAAAATCATTCCGGGCTTTGGTTTTTATGCCGTAGGCATTGCCATTGATGAGAAAGGCCGCCGGGTGTTTGTCTCCAACATGCAGGGTCAGTTAATGACGGTCAATGCCGACACTCTGGCGCTGACCGCTAAACATGAAATTCAGGCCGACCAGTTGCTCAACCTGGTGTATGACCCGCAGGGTAACCGGGTACTGGGCGTCGATCAGGGGATCGATCGCGATAAATACCGTAACTATCACCTGAAAGAGACCTATAACCGACGCAGCAGCGGGCATCGTCTGTTTGCGCTGAATGCAGATGACGGCAAACTGCTGGCCAGTGTGGAAACCGATGAAATCCCGATTGGTTTGTTGCTGGATGAGCAAAATCAGCGGGTGTTTGTCACCAACCGCAACGGCGTTCGCGTCGACAAAGGTGACGGTACGCTGTCGGTGTTTGACGCCAAAACCTTACAGCACCTGCAAACCCTGCCCCTGCCGCCGCATCCCAACAGCCTGACGCTGGATGCGAAAAGCAATACCCTTTTTGTAACGGTGAAAAACGACGGCGAGTCGAAAAAAGCAGGTAAAGCAGAGAGTATTGTGCGTATTCAGCAGTAAAAAGCAGTCCATCAGGCCGCACGAGCGGCCTGATGGCTCGCACTACGCCTTGACCAGCGCGCGTGATTTATCGAGCAGAAACGGGCGTAGATATCCCACGGTGTTGGACAGCAGGATCACCTCCTCCGGCAGATTTATCTTCAGCGTTTCGGTGACATATTTTCGCCTGGCCTGCATGCGTGCCCATACCTGCGGATAATGCTCTGCCAGTTCATCACGCAGTTGCGCATCCGCAAGCCCGATGGTGTCTTCTATACTGCTGCCGCCGTAGCCTGGCACCGACGGGATAATATCGATTTGCAGCAGCATACCGCTTGCCAGTTTGATATCTGAACCGGCAAAGATCGGCGAACTTAACCACTCTTCGTCGGCGACTAAATGGCCGGGATTAAGATGCCAGTGATAATCGCTTTTAGGTAATACCGACTCAACCAGACGATAAACTTCGTCTCCGGTGATGCCCGGACGAATAAACTCCAGCCAGCTCACTACCGTGTGGTAATACGCAATAGCCACCCGCTCAGGGTAGTCGGCAACCTGCGCAGGCAGTTCTGCCTCGCTGGCCACCACATAAGCCGAACGGCTGGTTAAGCCGCCCTTAAAGCCGACGGTGAGTGAGAATTTATCCCCGCGGGTGATAGTCTTATCACTCGGGTAGAGCCCGGCATAAGCAAAACGATCGCCCGTCGCCGCAATCATCACCACATTGTTAGGTTGCCCATCGCCTGCCAGATGCTGCCCTATTGCTTTCTCGCTTTTCCCCACTTCAATGGCATTCAGTGCACTCAACACGCGGGTTGACGCCAGATTTGCGCCATATTCATAAAAGGCAATTTCGCTGGCGTCGTTCAGCCGCCGCACACCCTGATCGGGGGAGATAAACAACCCGGTGGCATTCACCACCTGCTCCCGGCCGCCTGCCGCACTGACAATGGCATCGAGAATAAAGGCCGGGACATCAAACAGCGACGGGTCGCGGGTAAAGAGTTTCCAGCCGACGACGCCGGTTTTCCCGGCGGCGGACAATCCGCAGGAGAGTAACAGTTCGGCAAGCGGCCTGTCGTTGTCCATCGGCTGGTTGGGCAGTGAAAATACCGGCGCATGCAGGCACCTGCCGCTGTGGCGGGCATGAGGAATGAGCTTCAGATTCTCATTGCCCATAATGTAGCTCAGTTCGCCATCGGCACTGACCACCATCAGCGCCTCTTCAAAACGCGGAATGAATCCGCTGAGATATTCAAAATTCGCCCCGTGCTCTTTATCGGCATAAATCACCAGATGAGCAAGCCCGGCCTGCTTCATGGCGAGCAACACCTTTTGCCGTCTGGCGGCCATGGTGCTGTCGGGCAAAACGGGAGACGCAATATCGGCAAAGGTCTGCGGGGGCGGTATAACCTGCATTGAATAGAGCTGGGCTGTGGGCATAGTTTCATTCCTTATGAACATCCGCTTAGCATAGCGGATCCATCAGCGCGCGGCCGTGTTCTGCCCCTCAATACGCTGCGCCAGCAGCTCATGAAACAGCCGTGTCGCCATTGACAGGGTGCGCTGGCGGGGTAAACACAGATCCACCTTAACGCTACCCATCAGTGAGTCGGTCAGCGGCACGGCGATGAGGCGCTCCAGCCCGTCACTGTCGTTAAGGTTCAGCTGCGGCAAAATCAGCAGTGTCTGCCCCTGCAACGCCAGCATCTTCTGTACTTCCATTGAGCTGGTGATAAACCGCATATCAAAATGCAACCCTTCCCGACGGGCGGCGGATTCCAGCAACTGGCGTACCGCGTAGTTGGCCGGAGGCGTGGCGACAGGATGTTTCGCTATCTCTTTGAGGGTAAGCTGCCGTTTGCCTGCCAGCGGATGATGGGCCGACATCAACACTTTATGTTCAAGCTGGCAGCTGTTCGTCACCTGGATCTCGGCGCTGACGGGGGTGTAAAAGGCCAGCGCCACATCCACCTGCCCGCCAGTCAGTTGCCCGGCAATATGCGGTGCGCTGCCGGTATCAATTTCAAACGCCACGCCTGGATGGCGCTTGCCAAATATCTCGATCACCGGAGCGATAAAAAGTGCTATCAGACTTTCCGCCGCGCAAATTTTTACCGTGCCGGAGACCACGCTTTTGCTTGCGGCGATACGGGCTTTTACCGAGTCGAGTTCGCGTAATGTCGCCTCCACCGCCTGCGCCAGATATTCCCCTTCACGGGTGAGCTTAATCCCCCGGGGGCCGCGCTCAATCAGCGCCGCGCCGTAATAGTGCTCCAGTTGATCGATCTGGCGGGTGACGGCGCCGGGCGCGACAAACAATTTTTCTGCCGCATCGCGAAATGAGGATGACTTTGCGACCTGGCTGAAATATTTCAGTGCCCGTAATTGCATCTCTCCTCCGGAATATTCTTGCGTGGTAGCGATGAGGCTATTACTTTCTGGGGCGATTAGCAATGATGCACGCCTGCGCTAATTTCATGCACAGTGAATAAGCAGTCTGCGCCATTTTTGTGCAGCGCTGTGCTGAAGATAATGTGTATTTCCCGGCAACAGGCGAAAATAAGGACGTTGGCGTCAATATCTTCTGGTTAAATATGCATACAGCGACTCAGGCAAAGCACATTTTAAGTGCACTGCATACGATTTGTAATATCCCCGGCGAATGCGTATTTTTTGCAATTCCTGACAATCCTTTTATAAACAATGAAATAGATTTATTCATATTATTTTCTTATTCGCTTAATGCGCCCGGAGTGCATACATTTTTTACACACTGACCCCGCGCAATTGTGATAGCCCGCAGGAATATGCCTTGCTATATGTCTGCAATGTCTTTTCACGTTTCACCACGTCTGAATACATTGAGGAAGACCATACGATGACAACTGATATAAGTCACAGTGCGCCAAAGCCCAAAGCGTCACGTAAAGAAGTGCTTGCTGTTGTACTGGGTGCGGCGGTCGAGTTTTTTGATTTCAGTGCTTATGCCACTTTCGCGGTGATGATAGGCAATATTTTCTTCCCGTCAGACAATCCCTTCACCAGCCTTTTATTATCGGTGTCGGTCTTTGGTATTGGTTTTATTGTCCGGCCCCTTGGCGCCATATTTATTGGCAGTTATGCCGACCGCGTCGGACGTAAACCCGCCATGCTGCTCACCATGGTCTTTATGACCATCGGCACCGGCGGCCTGGTGTTTCTCCCCGGCTATGAAACCATCGGCATGGCAGCCCCCATCCTGCTGGTGATTGTCCGTATGCTACAAGGGCTGGCGTGGGGCGGTGAAGCCGGTCCGGCAACCACTTTTATTATGGAAGCAGCACCGGACGGGAAACGGGCGTTCTACACCAGCTGGCAGATTGTGGCCCAGGGACTGGCAGGCATCAGCGCAGGGGTGATTGGCTATACGCTGACCCTGCTCCTCACCCCGGAACAGCTCTCCTCCTGGGGCTGGCGCGTCCCCTTCGCTTTCGGATTGCTGATCCTGCCGATTGCTATCTATCTGCGGCGCAATCTGAATGAAACCTTTACCACTGAGAACAAAGCCGCCAGCGAATCCACCGGCAGCCTGCTCGGCGAGGTAATGAAAAACTACCGGGGTCTGGTGCTGGTTGGCATCTTTATCCTCTCGGGCAGTACGATCACCCAGTATTTCCTTAACTATATGACCACCTACGCCCTGAAGGAGCTGGAGTTTGCCCCCGGCACCGCAATGGCCTCCACCATTTTAATTGGCGTCTGTGTAGTGGTCTTCTCGCTGGTTGGCGGCTGGATGGCTGACAGGTTCGGGCGCAAAATGACCATTATCGCCCCGCGAATCATCCTGCTGCTTCTGCTGTTACCGGGTCTGGAGCTGATTAACAGCTGGCGCAGCGAAGGCGTCTTCTTTGCAGTGATCACCGTATTCGCCGCCCTGCAATGTATCAGCGGCTCCGGCGTACTGGTGGTTCTGTGTGAAAACTTCCCCCGCTATATTCGCTCAACCGGCTTCTCCATCGCCTTTGCATTCGGTATCACCCTGTTTGGCGGTACTGCGCAGATCGTCTTCTCCTGGCTTATCAAATGGACCGGTGATCCCGTCTCTCCAGGCTATTACCTGATTGCCGCCAATATCCTCTGTCTGCTTGCAACCCTGCTGCTCAAAGAGCGCGTACCGCACGGGAGCCGACGTCGCCAGGCCATAAACGCTGATGCTATCCACTTTGCAAAGGAGAAATCACAATGAAAACGGTAATGAGCTGGCAGGAGTGGGCCACATATGACGCAACGGCACTTGCAGAGCTGGTCAGAAAAGGAGAGCTGACCGCCGGTGAGCTGGCGGAGCAGGCCAGGACGGCAACCCGGATTATTAACCCGCAAATCAGTTCGGTTGTTGAGCTGTTTGATGATACGATAGTGCATCCACAAACTGATGGTACCGAGCTGAACGGGCCTTTTCAGGGGGTGCCTTTTCTGATCAAAGATCTGGGACCGGGGGTGAAAAATCGCCTCCAGGAGCAAGGGTCTAAATTTATGCGCGGCAACCGGCCAACGGAAGATGCCTTTCTGACCGGGCAGATCCGCCACGCCGGACTAAACATTATCGGTCGTTCAGCGACGCCTGAGTTTGGCGTCTGTGGATCTGCGGAGAACCCGGATATCTACGTCACCCGTAGTCCGTGGAACACCGATTACACCACCTTTGGCTCCTCGGCGGGGGCCTGCGCCTCGGTGGCGGCGGGTATCCTCCCCCTCGCCCATGCCACCGACGGCGGCGGATCCATTCGTATTCCTGCAGGTTCTAACGGGCTTATCGGGCTGAAGAGCAGCCGTGGCGTATTCTCTATTGCTCCGGCAATGTCGGACATTACGGGTTACGTCTCCACCCAGGGTTGCGTGAGCCGCAGCGTTCGCGACACCGCGCTGTTTATCGACAGCTGCCGTGGCGGCGCGCCGGGTGAGTTTATGCCCTACTGGCAACCTGAAGAGAGCTACTGCGCGATGATCGCTCGTGACCCGCAGCCGCTGCGTATCGCGGTGTCACACGAATGGGGGCACTATCGCTCAACCCCGCATATTGTTGCGGAGCTGGAGAAAACTATCCGCTTGCTCGAAGAGATGGGGCATCAGGTGGAATGGGTGACGCCGGATATCGATTTTGAAGAAGCCTTCGCGGCGCAAACTACGTGCTATATCAGCAACTTTGCCCAGTTTATTCAGCGTCTGCTGGAGAAAAACAATCTCAGCGCCCCACCAGAGGATCTGATAGAGCCGGTGAACATTCGCATCTGGCAAAAAGGAATTGATATGTCCTACAGCGAGCGCTGGAAAATGCAGGATGCGTTTAACCGTATCTCACGCAGGCTTGGGCAGTTCTTCCAGTCCTGGGATCTTATCTTAACCCCCACCTTCTCCAAACCCACCCCGCTGCTGGGAGAGAAGAAATATCTGACGCTCAGTGACAATCCGGACGTTATGGACTGGTTTTATAGCCTGTGGGATATTTTTTCCTACACGCCGCTCGCCAGCCTGACGGGCACACCGGGTATTTCTCTGCCGCTGGCCTGGCAGGAATCCGGTCTGCCGCTGGGAATGCATTTTCAGACCCGTCAGGGTAATGACGGGCTGCTGCTGCAACTGGCCGCCCAACTTGAACGCGCCTCCGGCGGCCGGTTTATCAGCCATTCGACGCCGGAAGTGCACGTTACCCGTTAAGGTATAGGCCGGGCAACTGATGCCCGGCCTTTGCTGTCACGATCTGGCCGCCTGGCTCTGATGCCACAAAAGGCAAGCGGCTATTTGAGTAAAAATCACACCAACACTTTCAGGCCATGTTTCTGTACTACCGTAAGTAGTTTCAGGGATAACCCGCTGGGGCGCTTTACGCCACTTTCCCATTTCTGCACCGTTGAAACACTGGTATTCAGATAACGGGCAAAAACCGGCTGGCTGACATTCAGTTTCTCTCGTAGCGCTTTAATCTCAAGAGGTTGAAGGTTGTCCACCTGATTGATGCATGTTTTGTCAAAATTGCGCATTGTTTCCTGTGGGATGGCATCAACGTGGAATAAGCCAGAAGCCGCACTGTGTATCGCCTCAAATGCAGGACTTTTGAATTTACTTTTTGCGGTCATGACAAATCTCCACCAGTTCATTGTGTTTTAAATACACGCATCAGGCTAACATCCTTGTCACCTGACTTTGGCACCAGGTGCCAGAGTCATTCTTTTGAACAGTGATGGAAAATGCATAAATGCGACAAAACCAGACTATCGGTGACGATAAGTGTGTTTCTCAATGATTTTTAGACGATCCTTCCGAATCTTTGATCTTAATAGTATATGTTTTATCAAATTCCCCACCTGTCGCTACATTAGTGCCAAACAATCCGCCTGATACTCGTACGGTGGCGATCCCCGGCTTTACTGGCACTCCCTGAATCCTGACGCAATTGTGAGCTGGAGAATCATTACAATACCTTAAAGTTAATCCTGTATCGGATGGAGTTATTTCACCTACGAATCTTTCTTTTCCACTAGAATCTAAAGATGATACAGCGCCACCATTTATATTTATTTCACTAAAATACGGCGTTCCTACTATAGCATTGTTAAGTGAATCACCATCAGGAGTAACATCAGCATGTAAAGTACATGCTGATACTGCAAATGAAATGAAAATAACAGAAAGTATCCCCATGGCTATTTTAATGGTTTGAAAACTACCCCCCGAAAAACCTATTGATAAAAAATTGCAAATCTTTTTTCTGTTTAATCCAGTCAGCTGATTTCCCCCAGGAAAATAATTTTAAATTAACATACCCATTATCATCCTGTGTTACAGAACCATCCCATACAATCCAGTGTGTAGGTAATGTCGTGTTGTTTGTGCTACCTTCAAGCAGTCCATCATTTATTAATGTCACAACTTTATAGCCTTGCTCTATATATTTATTTAAATCCCTGATGCCCTGGACGCCTGCCTGAGTGATTCCTACATTACTAAAGACCATTTCATAGCCTGCTTTTTCAAACCACTCCGTCAGTGTTTGCCACATTGTGATGCCAGCCAATGGCGAATCAAGAGCATCAAAGCTCAGCATGGTATTCTCTGAATCCCTGAGCCCAGCCAATGTCATCCAGTCGAGCCCTAATATCTTGGGTCTCCCGGCACTTGTATAAAACATACCTGAAGGGTGTTTACATCCTTCGCCAGGGGAGATTGTCAGTGCACCTATTTTAGTCTTTCCATACCGCCACAATTCCCTGGCAGCTTGTGCATATACATCAGGACGATCCATTTGCACACAGTAAAAAAATGCAGCAGGTCCACATACACTTGCCCTATCCTGATAAGGGTAAGATAATGATAAAATCTGTCGTTTATCTCAGATTCAATTTTGTTTTTTTCAAACGGATCCTGCGGTGTTCCGACAGGATATTTTTTCGCAATAAATGAACGCTTCGGGATGGTTATTTTAATTTGTTTTGTTTCGCCCCCCTGACTCTCAGGCCGCATTGTCCCTTTTGATTCAAAATAGCAGGGGTTCTCTCTCTTCACAGGAGACCAGGCTTTGCCTGATGAAAATTCTTCCAGAGTGTACATCTTAGTGAACGGAACAGGCGTTACAAGGTGTGTATGCAACATGGTTTTTCGGTAAATTTTCATTTCCATAATATAAATGGTCGAGAGTGACTCATTTATATTTCCGGTCATATGACTATGTGTTTCATAATTCCCCTGAAATGGCTATTGCTTTACATCAATAAGAGAATATTTATTTCTTTCAGCGTCCATGCGGTAAATACACAGGTCATACCGAAGGGCATCAGCCGGAACATTAGAGTTTATTTTGGTACTGAGGTGGTAAACAGTCATAATTAATCCATTAATATATGCAGGTTAATATTTTCAGCGGATTCAGAATAATGCCATCCGGTAACCCCGTGTTCATCGGTAACACCAGCCTCAGAGCGCCCGTCCGGAAACATCAAGGTGTAGCGGCAGCCAGGCATTAACTGGCCGTCGTCAGTGGTGCACTGGAAACGGATGCAGTTCCTGCCGCTGGCATCCCGAACCTGCTGTGCAGGAATGGAGGTATGACGAGTATTGCGGGAGGTCAGATTACCCGGCATCGTGCTGGTATACTGTGTGGCAGAGCCGATAACATAGTGGTTCGGGCAGTGGCATAACACTCTGTCACCCGTGGCAACATAAGCCCGCCCTTCTTCGGCCCAGTCCTGAGCCGAAGCCAGAAGTTCGAAGTAGCCATTACATTTACTACATGATGCCTTGTCGCCGGTCCGGGCTATTGCTTTATTTCCCTCAAACCAGGATGCGGTGGCAGTAATTATTTCTCCAAAGCTTGTTTTATCGCCCAGGCAGGCCAGTGCTCTTGCCATCATTAATCCCTCAATATATAAGCTGTTATACCCACCTGAATCATATACGCATCCTGCCTTAACGCAAATCCATGGCCTTATATGCCATTAATCTGAACATGAAAGAAATTGAAATTCACTGGCGTGAAGTGAGAGGGTTAAAAAGCCTTAACTTATATATCCAAACTGACTCCAGGTACGAACCCTTCACGCTCTGGCCGCCTTGCGCAGTGCGCCTGGCGTGATGTTGAACCTTTTGCGAAAGCGGGCGGTAAAGCGCGACGGGCACTGATAACCATTATCTCTGGCCACCACGCTAATGGGTGTCAGCGTGGTCTGAATGGCCGCCAGGGCGTTATTCAGTCGCACATCGTCGAGCAGATTTTGAAAACTTTCCCCTTCCGCCGCCAGATGACGACGCAGGGTTGAGACGGACATAAACAACAGACGGGCGACCTCTTCTGTCGTCCAGTGTGCGCCAGGATTGGCTAACAGCAGGTTCTGGCAACGATTAACCAGCGAGTCCTGTGGGTGTGAAAGAAACAGGTGGCTGATGTTATTTTTGCCAAGCGTCAGCAGAATGCCCATCGCCAGATGTTCCAGCAACTGCGCGGAAAGGTTACACTGTAACGCCGTTTTGAGTTGATCCCAGCAGTAAAGTAACTCATCGCTCTGCGCAAGACAGAATCCGGACCTGTTCTCCTCCTGCGGCGCCAGTGGATAAAACTGCCTGAAACGGGCAATCAACTCCGCAGGCAGATACAGCATCTCCGCCAGATATAAACCCGCATCGGGATAATTGGCGATACCAAATTCATGGCCCGCCGGGAAGAGGATAATCTGGCTGTTGTTGGCCATCTCGCGATGATCTCCCCAGCTCACGACCTTCCTGCCCTGGCGGACCCGGCACAATCCAGGCATCAGCAGCTTGACCCGATGGAGCTCATGGGCCTGATACATTCGTATTTCCTGTAGTGAAAGACGGGTCGCCGCGTCAGCCTGCATAACAGATGCCCTTACTTTTATTTTACGCCGAAGACCGGAACCACTTCGGCGGTGGCTATTTTGTTGGCGTTAAGCATATAACCGACCAGTGCGCCGCTGGCATTGCCATCAATCGGCAGTTTGTCGGTTTTTAACGCCCAGACTTTAAAGTGATAATGATGGGGTTTATCGCCTTTCGGCGGACATGCGCCACCGAAACCTGCGTAACCGAAATCATTTCTCCCCTGTACCGCTCCCTCCGGGAGTTTGCTGCCGTCTTTATTTCCGGCGCCGGTAACAAGGGTGGTCACTGACGGCGGAATATTGACGACCGTCCAGTGCCACCATCCGCTACCGGTTGGCGCGTCCGGATCGTAGGCGGTGACAGCAAAGCTCTTTGTTCCACCAGGGGCGCCGGACCAGTTCAGCGACGGCGACTGATTATCACCGTGACAGCCAAATCCCTCGAAGACCTGCGCGTTCGAAAGTGACACACCTGTTTTAATTTCGCTGCTGGTTAATGTAAATCCCCCAGCCTGAGCGGATAACGAAAATACAGCCAGCGCAGCGACAGCAAAATACGTTTTCATAGCGACCTCATACGTGTTTGAACAGGCAAATTTTAAAATAACCGAGGCTGGAATATCGTGTAGAAGAAGGCGCAGATCGTGCAAATGCAGTCAAAACGGATTTATTAATGCCAGTGGTGGGAGGATTTGCATATTCGGGCTTAGTGTTCCACTAAGCCGGGAAGAAGGTCGTGGTAGCGTGCGCGCGGGTCACATCTTAAGCATTTTTACTGTAGCTTCGACATCAATTTCATCTTCGGTGAAGATTAAGGTTGTGCCCTGGAAGGTGGTGATCGCCAGTTTTTTCATGGCGCGCATTTCGCCAGGCTTAGCGGCTGATTTCGGTTTGATATTATTCAGCAGCGCCCCCACCGACAGTACGGCATTTTCTTTATCAATACGGGTATCCGCGGGTACTTCTTCGCTGAAGACAACATAGGACTTGATGGAGGTGAGTTTAAGACGTTCGCCAGCAATATAAATGTATTTGCTGTCCGGAATGACCTTCACCGCATAGGCAGACAGACCCTTGTTATTGGTCGTCGGCTCGAACGTCACCGCCGCATCTTTCTTGATAAGATCAGGATTGGCGACCTTAATCACATGAAAATAGCGGTTTTCACCGTTTTCATCTTTGATAAATCCAAAACCTTTATCTTTAAACCAGGTTGTGATCGTTCCGTTCATCGCCATTGTTGCCCACTTAATCGTTAATCAACTCAATTTTTGCAGCGCGCAGTGTAAAGCACAATGCCCCCACAGACTACGTTTTTAGTCTGGATGATAAGTTGCGGGTATGCGAGGAAGATAACGGACGGCAGGCAAATTGATGCCCGTTCCAGGTATGCTACGTCAGCCCACAAGGAGGAGAACGGTGACCGATCTGAGAGAATCCTGCTGGAACCGCATGGTGCCCGAACTGACCGTAATGGATTTTACGGCTCTCTCTTCAGGCCTGAGCAGCACGGGAAATCAGCTTTCCCGTGCAATCTAACAGCTAAAAAGCGGCTATCCCTTCAGGGCGAATTTAATCGCGCTGCGGATAGTGGCAATCTGCGCCCGATTACATTCGTCCGGAGACGTTGCCGGGCTGTCCGGATAAACTTCTGTCGTGGTTGTAAAGGGCGCGCCGGTCATTGTGGCGCAAAGGTGCCAGGCGCTGTTATCGTATTCAATCACACCCTCGCTGACCACCGGAAAACCAAGCATATTGCCTTCAGCATCTGCTGGCGCAATATGTGTGACTTGCGAAACTGCGCTGATTATCGCCTGCTGGAAATCCAGCCTTGAGTTCTGCGTATCACTGACCAGGTAAAAACCATCCGGAATTTCTGCGGGTTCATATTTCAAACCGTCTCGTGCAGCCAGTGCCGGGCTGAACTCACTTTCATCGGTGTCAGTCGTTTCATGTAAATCGACGTGAAGAACAAACCGACCTGAATAAGGGGAGATAAGTGCCATCAACGCACTGGATTCTTCCGCTTTTCCTTCACTAAAGAACTGCCGATTTGGGTCCACGGCGTTGTAGTTCCATCGGGATATGCGTTCATAGGCCCAGGGACTAACGCAGGGAACAACCAGTAAGTTTGCTTTCCCTTCGTAGTCCGTCTCATCTCCTGATAGATACTCGAGTGCACCGATTACGCCGCTCGTCTCATAGCCGTGTACCCCGCCGGTAATCAGTACAATCGGCAAAGAATCGCTCCAGCACTTAGGGAAGGTGCGATTTAATCGTCAGTTATGAGAACATAAGGCTTTCTTTGCCATAGATTTTTCACGATGCCCG
>NZ_CBFFRJ010000121.1:0-15678 GCF_965644225.1 Phytobacter sp. V91
GTCAGTCCGTTAATTGCACTGACTTAATTAGATCAAAGTCCCGGCCTCACGGCCAGGACTTTGTCAGCAGTCTGAACCCTCCGGACGGAGGGTTTGAGATTGCTGACAAATGTGCTTAAAAGTGAATAGGGTTTGTTTTTCTCCCTCTCCTTTCCAGGGAGAGGGCCGGGGTGAGGGTGATAACGCTCTGATGAGTCAGCATATTTCCCCTCACCCTAACCCTCTCCCCGAAGGGGCGAGGGGATCGTCCGTGCTCTTTTTAGGGTTTGTCATCAGTCTGAAACCCGCTTCGGCGGGTTTTTTGTTTTCCTCTCTGTTGGCGGGAGAGGGCCGGGGTGAGGGGGAGCATACGGCTCTGGAGGTCATTCCGTTCACCTTAAGTTCCTTGCTTCTTTGCTGCCACATCACTGGTGAACGTGCCAGGGCGACATCACGGCGTCGATATTCAGTCGGGTTATCCACCTGACCTTTACTGCACTACATTAAAAGTAAAACCTGATGGCCGGAAAAGTGAACGAAACAATTCCTCAAATCTTATAGCGTGTTTCATGTAAGACTCATCAGCCCTCTGCCCCTTATTTTGAATAAAGACATTTTCCTGCCTAAAATATCTTAGCCTCGCTCTTATTATCTATAAGCTTATTATCTGTCGTGCTTGCATAATATTATTTATTCCAATCACACTACGCACCTGAAAAGTACATTACTGTTCCGAAATAGTGCAGGCGAACTATCAGATAAATAGCTGGTTTTCATTATTTTAAAGTAAAAACAAACAGTTAAATTATTGGCATGTACATTGCTTATTGAATTCCATCTTGTATACCAGCAGGAATTCCAGCATGACAATAATGACAGGGAAAACCCTGAGTGCATGGCGAAAGACAATTGAAAAAGACAGTGAGGCAGTATTCTCACTATTAAAAACGCATCTTGATTCTCTCTCCGTTGACGATAACGCATGGATTGTTCTGGCAAGCGAAGAGCAATTACGCGCGCAACTGGATGCTTTACTCCCGATTTATCGTGAAGATCCGTACGCACTTCCGCTGTTCGGTATTCCGTTTGCGGTGAAAGACAATGTGGATGTGGCGGGCTGGCCAACCAGCGCCGCCTGTCCGGCCTTTACCTACACCGCGAAACAGGACGCGACCGCTGTCGCCCGGCTTAAAGCGGCGGGTGCGGTGCTGATCGGCAAAACCAACCTCGATCAATTCGCCACTGGCCTTGTGGGAACCCGTTCACCCTTTGGCGCGGTACCTAACACCTTTAATCCTGACTATGTGAGCGGCGGCTCCAGTTCCGGCTCGGCGTCAGTGGTGGCCCGGGGGCTGGTGCCGTTCTCCTTTGGCACCGACACCGCCGGATCCGGGCGCGTCCCCGCCGGCTTTAACAACATCGTCGGGCTGAAACCCACCAAAGGCTGGCTGTCGGCAACCGGCGTGGTGCCTGCCTGTCGTCTGAATGACACCCTGTCGGTGTTTGCTCTCACCGTGGAAGACGCGTTTCTCGTTGCCACCCTTGCGGGCGGGGAAGACGCCGCTGACGCATACTCCCGCGCCAACCCGGCAACGGCCCCTGCGGCTTTGCCGCAAAACCCGGTCTTCGCCATTCCGGCTGAAATGGAATTTTTTGCTGATGAGCAGGCGCAACAGGCCTGGCTGGAGGCGCTCGACGCGCTACGCGCCAGCGGTGTAACGCTCAAACCCATCGACTTTTCCGCTTTCACCGCACTTGCGGAACAACTCTATCAGGGGCCGTGGGTGGCTGAACGCACGGCGGCGGTGGGCGAGATGTTGCAGCACCCGCAGGAGATGGATCCCACGGTCTACGGCATTATCTCTGCCGGGCTGAACTACAGCGCGGTCGACGCCTTCAAAGCGGAATATCTGCGTGCTGAGCTGACGCGGGAAATCCAGCAAGCCTTAAGTGAGGTGGATGCGCTGGTGGTGCCGACGTCGCCCACCATTCATACCCTCGAGGAGATGAAGCAGGAGCCCGTTCGCTTCAACTCGCAGTTTGGGACCTACACCAACTTTACCAACCTTGCCGATCTCAGCGCGCTGGCGCTGCCCGCCGCGTTTCGCCAGGACGGACTGCCCGCGGGCATTACCCTGATTGCCCCGGCCTGGCATGACCGCGCGCTGGCCTCCTTTGGCCTGCGCTGGCAGCAGCAACAGGCGCTGCCGCTGGGGGCGACCGGGCAGGACTTTACGCCCTCTGAGTCTGCGCTTCCTGTTTCACCACAGCACGTCCGCGTGGCGGTGGTCGGGGCGCATCTGCGCGGCATGCCGCTCAATTTCCAGCTGATTAACCGTAATGCCGTGTTTGTTGAGGCAACGGAAACCGCGCCGTGCTACCGGCTTTATGCGCTGGCCAATACCCAACCGGCGAAACCCGGTATTGCCCGTCAGTCATCGGGAGCGCAGATAGCGGTAGAGCTATGGGATATACCGCTGGCCCGCTTTGGCGAGTTTGTGGCCGAGATCCCCGCGCCACTCGGCATTGGTTCTCTGGAACTGGCTGATGGCCGCCAGGTGAAAGGCTTTATCTGCGAACCGTCTGCACTTAACGATGCTACCGACATCACTGAATTCAAAGGCTGGCGTAACTGGATTACCCGCCAGGAGAGCAAACATGTTTAACACCGTATTGATTGCCAACCGGGGCGAAATCGCCTGTCGCGCCATCCGCACGCTGCAACGCCTGGGTATCAAAAGCGTGGCGGTTTACTCCGACGCCGATAAAAGCGCCGAACATGTCAAACAGGCTGATATGGCGATTGCGCTGGGAGGTGAAAAAGCGAGTGACAGCTATCTGCGCATCGACAAGATCCTCAAAGCCGCACGGGTAAGCGGGGCGCAAGCCATCTGGCCGGGGTACGGATTTTTATCGGAAAGCCTGCCCTTTGCCGATGCCTGCGCCAAAGCCGGAATTGTTTTTGTCGGGCCGACTGCGCAGCAGATTGGCGAGTTTGGCCTTAAACACCGGGCGCGTGAGCTGGCCGCTCAGGCAGGCGTCCCCATGACGCCAGGCACCGGGCTGCTCGACTCGCTGGAAGATGCGCTGACGGCGGCGGAGAAGATTGGCTACCCGGTGATGCTTAAAAGTACCGCCGGTGGCGGCGGTATCGGCCTGACGCGCTGCGCCGATGCCCAGGGGCTGCAACAGGCCTGGGAGAGCGTGCGTCGTCTTGGCGAGCAGTTCTTTAGCGATGCCGGGGTCTTTGTTGAGCGCTGTATCGATCGGGCGCGCCATATTGAAGTGCAAATCTTTGGCGACGGTAAAGGCAATGTGGTGGCGCTGGGCGAGCGCGACTGCTCTTTACAGCGCCGCAACCAGAAAGTGGTGGAAGAAACCCCTGCGCCGAACCTGCCAGCCGCCACCCGCGAGGCGCTTCTGGCCGCCGCCGTGCAGCTTGGCAAGCTGGTGAATTACCGCAGTGCGGGCACGGTGGAGTTTATCTATGACGCCGAACTGGACGCGTTCTATTTCCTTGAAGTGAACACCCGTCTGCAGGTTGAACATCCGGTGACCGAAGCGGTGACCGGGCTGGATCTGGTTGAGTGCATGCTGCGGGTGGCGGCAGACGAACCCATTGACTGGACCCGGCTGGCGCAGGCTCCACAGGGCGCGGCCATTGAAGTGCGCATTTATGCGGAAAACCCGCTGAAAAACTTCCAGCCCAGCCCCGGCGTATTGACCGAAGTGGCCTTCCCGGACGGTGTGCGTATTGACACCGGGGTGACCACCGGCAGCGAAGTGTCCGCGTTTTATGACCCGATGATCGCCAAGCTTATTGTTCAGGGCCAGGATCGCCAGCAGGCGCTGGCAAAACTTCAGGCGGCGCTCGATGCCACCCGTTTGCACGGTATTGCCACTAACCTCGATTACCTGCGCCAGGTTACCGCCAGCAGCGAGTTCCAGACCGGCAGTGCCTGGACGCGGA
Organism: Phytobacter sp. V91; assembly: GCF_965644225.1. Lineage (NCBI taxonomy): Bacteria > Pseudomonadati > Pseudomonadota > Gammaproteobacteria > Enterobacterales > Enterobacteriaceae > Phytobacter > Phytobacter sp. V91. The sequence continues at coordinate 3,950 of NZ_CBFFRJ010000121.1, forward strand.
TGCTCGACAGCTATGTGGCTCACTCTGCGGTGATTGAAGTTATCCAGCCGGGAACCTGGAGCAGTATCCAGGATTATCCGGGACGCCTGGGCTACTGGGATATTGGCGTCCCGCCCTCCGGCCCGATGGACGACTTTGCCTTCCGTCTTGCCAACCGTATCGTGGGCAACCATGAAACCGCAGCAGGGATGGAATTCACCCTGCAAGGCCCGGTATTGCAGTTCCATAGCGACGCGGTGATTGCCCTGACGGGCGCCGATTGCCAGACAACCCTTGATGGCGAACCGGTGGCGCTGTGGCAACCGGTGAACGTGAAAGCCGGGCAAACTCTGGCCTATGGCCGCGCTAAGGAAGGCTGCCGCGCGTATCTTGCGGTGCGCAACGGGCTTGATGTCCCGCAGTATCTCGGCAGCCGCTCCACCTTTGCGCTGGGGCAATTTGGCGGGCACGCCGGGCGCACGCTGAAGGTCGCCGATCTGTTGCCTATTTCTGACCCGCAGCGTGCGGCCTGCACCACGCCTGCGCCGGTAAGCGAACCCCAGCCTCTCAGTGCGGCGCTGATCCCCGAGTATGGCGATGTCTGGCGCATTGGCGTGCTTTATGGCCCGCACGGCGCGCCGGATTTCTTTACTCAGGAAGCCATCGACGAGTTTTTTGCCAGCGACTGGCAGGTGCATTACAACTCTAACCGCCTCGGCGTGCGTCTGGTCGGCCCGAAACCGAGCTGGACCCGTCCCAACGGCGGGGAGGCCGGTTTGCATCCCTCCAACGTCCATGACTGCGAATACGCCATGGGGGCGATTAACTTTACCGGCGATTTCCCGGTGATCCTGACCCGCGACGGCCCAAGCCTCGGGGGCTTCGTCTGCCCGGTGACTATCGCCAAAGCGGAGTTGTGGAAAGTCGGCCAGGTTAAACCGGGGGACAGCATTCGTTTCTACCCGATAAGCGTCGAAGAGGCGGTTGCCAGGGAGAAAGCCCAGAACCGCAGTATCGAAACCCTGCACACCAGCAGCCTTGCGACATTCGTGACACCGTCACTTGCCGATCACGATGGCGTTTCCGCCGCGGCGCTGGTGTCGCTGGCGGCCAGCGCAGGCACACCGGCCATTGTCTATCGCCAGGCCGGGGATAACTACATTCTGATTGAGTACGGCGACAACGTACTGGATCTGGCGCTGCGCCTGCGCGTGCATCTGCTGATGGAGCATCTGCGCGCCCAGGCGCATCCGGGGATCAAAGAGCTGTCGCCGGGCGTGCGTTCGTTGCAGGTGCGCTACGACAGCCTGGAAATCAGCCAGCAGGCGCTGGTGGCATTGCTGCTTGAGCTGGAGGCGCGCATTGGCGATGTCAGCCAGATGAAAGTGCCGTCACGTATTGTGCATCTGCCGATGGCCTTTGAAGACAGCGCCACCCTGGATGCCGTCAGCCGCTACAAAGACACCGTTCGCGCCACCGCGCCCTGGCTGCCGAACAACGTTGATTTTATTCAGCGCATCAACGGACTGGACAGTCGGGAAGACGTTAAACAGACCATTTTTGACGCCAGCTATCTGATCCTGGGCTTAGGCGACGTCTATCTTGGCGCGCCCTGTGCGGTGCCGGTGGATCCGCGCCACCGTCTTCTCAGTTCCAAATACAACCCGGCGCGCACCTTTACCGCCGAAGGCACGGTCGGGATTGGCGGCATGTATATGTGCATCTACGGCATGGACTCCCCTGGCGGCTACCAGCTGGTGGGGCGCACGTTGCCTATCTGGAACAAGTTCCTGAAAAACGAACAGTTCGCCGCCGGTGAGCCGTGGCTGCTGCACTTCTTCGACCAGGTGCGTTTCTACCCGGTCAGCGAAGAGGAGCTGACGGCGCTGCGTGACGATTTCCGCGAAGGACGCGCGACGGTGCGTATTGAAGAGACGGTGTTTGATTTCCCGGCGCATCTGCAATTCCTCGCAACCCACGCCGCTGAAATTGCCGATTTCCGCAGCCGTCAGGCCCAGGCGTTTGAGGCCGAGGTCGAGCTCTGGCAGCAGGACGATCAGGCGCTGACGGTGGAGATCCCCGAACCTGAGATCGTCGACGAGGTGGATGACGGCGCGCTGGCGGTGACGGCCGACATGAACGGCAACATCTGGAAAGTGCTGGTGGAGCCGGGCGATGAGGTGAGCGAAGGCCAGCCGCTGGTGATTGTCGAAGCCATGAAGATGGAGCTTGCCATTAACGCGCCCCAGGCGGGCAAAGTGAAACGCATCGCCTGCCAGCCGGGGCGTCCGGTCAGTCCTGGCGACACGCTGCTGTGGCTGGAATAAGGAGACGCTGATGACAAGCGAAAAGGGCGGTAAAAAGCGCACGCCAGGGCTGGCGGAGCGTATCTATTACGAACTCAAGAACGACATCTTCGATTTTCGCCTGATGCCGGGAGCGCATTTCAGCGAAAACGAGATCTCCGAGCGGATGTCGGCCAGCCGCACGCCGGTGCGCCAGGCGCTGTTCTGGCTGGAGCATGAAGGCTATGTGCAGGTTTACTCGCGCAGTGGATGGCAGGTGAAACCTTTTGATTTCAACTATTTCGAGGCGCTTTACGATTTTCGTATCGTGCTGGAAAGGGAAGCGGTGCGCCGTCTGTGCGGTATGCCGCCGGGTATCTGTTCCGAACACCTGGCAGAGCTTGTCCGTTTCTGGATAGAAGCCCCCCGCATGGAGCCGAGTAAAGCCTTATCGCTTCAGGATGAGCAATTTCACACCACCCTGGTTCGCGCCAGCGGCAACAGTGAAATGGCCAGAGTGCATGTGGAGTTAACCGAGAAGATGCGCATCATTCGCCATCTCGATTTCACCCGCAATGACCGCGTGGATGCAACCTACAACGAACATGCCCGCATTTTAGAGGCGATCCTGAAACAACAGACAGAGGAGGCGCAGCGCATCCTGACCGAGCACATTTCTCAGAGCAAAGCCGAGGTCAGGAAAATCACCTTACACATGCTCCAGCAGGCAAGTTTGCAACCTGTTTCACCTTAGCCGTGGTTCCACCCCGCCGTGCGGCGGGGCTCATAAATTACACAATATCATTTAGGGGTTTCGCAATGAAAAGACGTTCTTTACTGAAAGCATTTGCCCTGTCGGCCACCTTTTTGAGCATGGGCTTTTCTTTACAGGCATACGCAGCAGACACCATTAAAGTGGGGGTGATGCACTCCCTGTCCGGCACCATGGCTATCTCGGAAACTCCGCTGAAAGACATGGCGCTGATGGCGATTGACGACATTAACGCCAAAGGCGGCGTACTGGGTAAAAAACTCGAGCCGGTGGTAGTTGACCCGGCATCCAACTGGCCGCTGTTTGCCGAAAAAGCCCGTCAGCTACTGACTCAGGATAAAGCCGCCGTCGTCTTCGGCTGCTGGACCTCGGTATCGCGTAAATCGGTGCTGCCGGTGTTTGAAGAGCTGAACGGCCTGCTGTTCTATCCGGTGCAGTACGAGGGCGAAGAGATGTCGCCGAACGTGTTCTATACCGGCGCGGCGCCAAACCAGCAGGCTATTCCGGCGGTGGAATATATGATGAGTGAAGACGGCGGCGGCGCAAAACGCTTCTTCCTGCTCGGCACCGACTACGTCTACCCGCGCACCACCAACAAGATCCTGCGTGCCTTCCTGCACACCAAAGGCGTTCAGGATAAAGACATTGAAGAGGTCTACACCCCGTTTGGTTACAGCGATTACCAGACCATTGTCGCCAATATCAAGAAATTCTCTGCGGGCGGCAAAACGGCGGTGATCTCCACCATCAACGGCGACTCCAACGTGCCTTTCTATAAAGAGCTGGCTAACCAGGGCATTAAAGCGACCGATGTTCCGGTTGTTGCTTTCTCCGTGGGTGAAGAAGAGCTGCGCGGGATCGACACCAAACCGCTGGTTGGTCATCTGGCCGCGTGGAACTACTTTGAGTCGGTCAGCAACCCGGTGAACACCAAATTTGTCGCTGATTACAAGGCTTACGCCAAAGCGCACAAACTGCCGAACGCCGACACCGTGGTGACCAACGATCCGATGGAAGCGACCTGGGTGGGGATCCATATGTGGGCGCAGGCGGTTGAGAAAGCAGGCACCACCGACGTGGATAAAGTGCGTGCCGCAATGGCAGGGCAGACCTTCGCTGCGCCAAGCGGCTTTACCCTGACCATGGATGCCACCAACCACCACCTGCACAAACCGGTGATGATCGGTGAAATCGAAGAGAACGGGCAGTTCAACGTGGTGTGGAACACCGACCAGCCGGTCCGTGCTCAGCCGTGGAGCCCGTTCATCGCTGGCAATGATAAAAAACCGGATCATCCGGTGAAAACCGGCGGCAAATAAACCCTGGTATACGTGACAGGGGCAGAGTGACTGCCCCTGTCAGTGGCTGAACGTTCCGGCAAAAGACACTGACACCATGAAAATATTCCCGGCTTTGGCCTTTCTCATTTCAGGCTGCCTGCTGATGACCTCCGTTGCGCAGGCCGGGCCTGCCGCCGACTACGGCAAGGCCAGCCGCACACAACAGGCGCAGTTGCTTCAGCAATGGTCTGCCGCGCCCGAGGCGTCACGTTTGCCGCTATTGCAGGCGCTGAAGGACGAATCCGTGGTCGCTGACCAAAACGGCCAGCTCTTTACGGAGCAGGGCGGCAAATTCGTGCCGATGGAGGGCGATGCAGCCCCCGAGGGTGCGACCAAAAAAGTATTTATGAACAACCGTATTCGTGGCCTGGTGGCCAGCGCGCTGGCGACACACCAGTTGACCAGCAGCGATGAAAATCTGCGTTTGCGCGCGGCCCTGACATTGCAAAACAGCGCCCAGGCCGAACAGCTGCCAGTGCTTAGCGAACGCCTGACGGCGGAGAAAAATGACGCCGTGCATACTGCGCTCGCCATTGCGGTCGCCAACTTACAGCTTTCCGACAGCCGGGCGCAGATGCGCCTGCAGGCGGTCAGACTACTGGGCGAGGCCAGCGATCCGCAGGTGCAGGCGAGTCTTACCCGCCTCACGCAACCGCAAAATGAGCCGGATGCCGCCGTGCGCGATGCGGCCGCCAAAAGCCTGCAGCAGATCCAGCAGCGGCTTAAATGGGGTGACTGGCTGGGGCAGGCGTTCAGCGGTATTTCGCTGGGGTCGATCTTACTGCTGGCGGCGCTGGGGCTGGCGATCACCTACGGCCTGCTCGGCGTGATTAATATGGCCCACGGCGAAATGCTGATGCTCGGCGCGTACTCCACCTGGCTGGTGCAGGATATGTTTGCCCGCCTGGCCCCGCAGTGGCTGGCGCTCTACCCGCTGGTGGCGCTGCCGGTGGCGTTCTTTATTACCGCCGCCGTGGGGATGGTGCTTGAACGCGCCATTATTCGCCACCTCTATGGCCGACCGCTGGAAACCCTGCTGGCGACCTGGGGGATCAGCCTGATGCTGATCCAGCTGGTGCGGGTGCTGTTCGGTACGCAAAACCTCGAAGTGGCCAACCCGGCCTGGCTCTCCGGCGGCTGGGCGGTGCTGCCCAACCTGGTGCTGCCTTACAACCGTATTGCGGTGATTATTTTTGTCGTCGGGGTGTTGATCCTGACCTGGCTGCTGCTGAACAAAACCCGGCTGGGGATGAACGTGCGCGCGGTAACGCAAAACCGGCGGATGGCCGACTGCTGCGGCGTGCCGACCGGGCGGGTCGATATGCTGGCCTTTGGCTTAGGCTCAGGGATCGCAGGGCTGGGCGGCGTGGCGCTGTCGCAACTGGGTAACGTTGGCCCGGAGCTGGGGCAGGGGTACATCATCGACTCCTTCCTGGTGGTGGTGACCGGCGGCGTCGGGCAACTGGCGGGGACGGTGGTCGCCGCGCTTGGGTTGGGTGTGCTCAATAAGGTGCTGGAGCCGCAAATTGGCGCGGTGCTGGGCAAAATCGCCATTCTGGTCTTGATTGTGCTGTTTATTCAAAAACGGCCGCAAGGATTGTTTGCATTCAAAGGGCGGGTAATTGACTGATGAGCCAACCTATCACCTTGACGATGGCCCGGCGCGCGCCGCGTCTGGCCTGTACGCTGGCCGCACTGGTTCTGGCGGCGCTGCTGGTGCTGCCCTTTTTCGCCCTGCTGCCTGCGGATAATCCGCTGGCGATCTCCACCTATACCCTGACGCTGATGGGTAAAATTCTGTGCTACGCCATTGTCGCCGTGGCGCTGGATCTGGTGTGGGGCTACGCCGGGCTGCTGTCGCTGGGGCATGGTCTGTTCTTTGCTCTCGGCGGCTACGCGATGGGCATGTACTTAATGCGCCAGGCGGCGGGTGACGGGCTGCCTGCGTTTATGTCGTTTCTGTCGTGGACCGAGCTGCCGTGGTTCTGGGCGGGTACGCAGCATTTTGCCTGGGCGCTGTGTCTGATAATCCTCGTGCCCGGCCTGCTGGCGCTGGTGTTTGGCTACTTTGCCTTTCGCTCGCGGATTAAAGACGTTTACTTTTCGATAATGACCCAGGCCCTGACCTATGCCGGAATGCTGCTGTTCTTTCGCAATGAAACAGGCTTTGGCGGTAACAACGGTTTTACCGGCTTTACCACGCTGCTCGGGTTTCAGGTTTCGGCGACCGGAACGCGCATCGGCCTGTTTGTGGCAACCGTACTGCTGCTGGCCGCGTCACTCGGCATTGGTCTGCTGCTGACGCGCAGTAAGTTTGGCCGCGTGCTGACGGCGGTGCGCGATGCGGAAAACCGTCTGATGTTCTGCGGCTACGACCCGAAAGGCTTCAAGCTGTTTGTCTGGACGCTCTCCGCAGTGCTTTGCGGGCTGGCCGGGGCGCTGTATGTGCCGCAGGTGGGGATTATTAACCCCAGCGAAATGTCGCCGACCAACTCCATTGAAGCCGCTATCTGGGTGGCGCTGGGTGGGCGCGGATCGCTGATTGGCCCGATCCTCGGGGCGGGTATCGTCAACGGCGCGAAAAGCTGGTTCACCGTGGCGTTCCCGGATTTCTGGCTCTTCTTCCTCGGCCTGATGTTTATTCTGGTCACGCTGTTCCTGCCGCGTGGGGTGATTGGCCTTCTCAAACGGAGGAAACATGACTGATTCGCTGTTTACCCAGCCGCAACCCCAGGACCGCTACCGCGAGACGTCCGACCCGGTGTTGCAGCTGGAAAATATTAACGTGACCTTCGACGCTTTCCGCGCCCTGACAGACCTGTCGCTGTCGATTGGCGTCGGCGAACTGCGCTGCGTGATAGGCCCAAACGGGGCGGGTAAAACCACCCTGATGGATGTGATCGCCGGCAAGACCCGACCGGACAGCGGCAAAGTGGTGTATGACCAGAACATCGATCTGACGGGGATGTCTTCCGTGGAGATTGCCCGCGCCGGGATTGGGCGTAAGTTCCAGAAACCGACGGTTTTTGAAGCCCTGAGCGTAATGGAAAACCTCGAAATCGCGCAGAAAATGGATAAGTCCGTCTGGACCAGCCTGCGGGCAAAACTGAGCGGAGAGCAGCAGGACCGTATCGACGAGGTGCTGCAACTGCTGCGCCTGACCGAACACCGCTCCCGCCCGTCGGGGCTGCTTTCTCACGGGCAGAAACAGTTTCTGGAAATCGGCATGCTGCTGGTGCAGGAGCCGCATCTGCTGCTGCTTGATGAACCCGCCGCCGGGCTGACCGATGCGGAAACCGACTATATTGCCGAACTGTTCCGCACCCTGGCGGGCAAGCATTCGCTGATGGTGGTGGAGCACGATATGGGCTTTGTGGAAACCATTGCCGATCATGTGACGGTTCTGCATCAGGGCCAGGTGCTGGCGGAAGGTTCACTGCGCGAAGTGCAGGCCAACGAGCAGGTTATTGATGTCTATCTGGGGCGATAATTATGTTGCAGGTTAACGACTTAAATCAGTTTTACGGCGGCAGCCATATTCTGCGCGGCCTGTCATTTGAGACGACGCCCGGCGAAATTACCTGCCTGCTGGGGCGCAACGGGGTGGGCAAAACCACGTTGCTGAAGTGCCTGATGGGCATTATCCCGGCGAAATCCGGCACCATTCACTGGCAGGGCAAGCTGATTAATCAGCGTAAGCCGCACCAGCGCGTGCAGCAGGGCATCGCCTATGTTCCCCAGGGGCGGGAGATTTTCCCTCGTCTGACGGTGGAGGAAAACCTGCTGATGGGGCTGGCGCGCTTTTCCGGCCGCCAGGCCGCCAGCGTGCCTGAGGAGATCTATGAACTGTTCCCGGTGCTGCGCGAGATGAAACAGCGACGCGGCGGCGATCTCTCCGGCGGTCAGCAACAGCAACTGGCTATTGGCCGGGCGCTGGCCTGCAAGCCGCAGTTATTAATTCTCGATGAGCCGACTGAAGGTATTCAACCCTCGGTGATTAAAGAGATTGGGGCGGTGATCCGTGGGCTGGCGAATAGGGGTGATATGGCGATTTTGCTGGTGGAGCAGTTCTATGACTTTGCCGCTGAACTGGCGGATCAGTACCTGGTGATGTCGCGCGGGACCATTATTCAGCGTGGCCGCGGAGAGGAGATGGAAGCCCAGGGCGTCCGGCATCTGGTGGCCATTTAGCGAAGAGCCGCATGCTCCCCTCACCCTGACCCTCTTGAGGGTTAGGGTGAGGCACGCAAACAGCTCCTGACTTCACCCCAGCAGCAGCGCAATCAGTGCCGCCAGCGCCGGAAGCGCCTGGATATAGAGGATTTTGCGGCTCGCCGTTGCTGCGCCAAACACCCCGGCGACCAGCACGCAGATAAGGAAAAAGAGTTTAAACGCCAGCCCGCTTTCCCCCAGCCATAGCCCCCAGAGCAGACCCGCCGCCAGAAAGCCGTTGTACAGCCCCTGATTGGCGGCCAGCACCCGGGTCTGGCGGGCAAAATCGGCGCTCAGATTAAACGCTTTGCGGCCTGTTTTGCCGTCCCACAAAAACATCTCCAGAATCAGGATCCAGATATGAATGGCAGCCACAAGAAAAATGAGGAGAGTCGCTAACACCGCAGGCCTTAATTGATAAGTGAATTTTGTCCCCAGTATAGCTTTATTCCGCTAATGATTCGGATGTCCTGCATGATTTATGATAATTGCTCATATGTGCATGCCGTTTTTGCCTGTTTATGGCGTAATTTTCATTGATTAACATGGCGGAAATGAGAACAACCTGCCAGAGAGTAAAGAATATGGAATACCGCTATATGTGCCGTAGCGGCCTTCGAGTCTCGCCACTTTGTCTTGGCGCCATGATGTTTGGCGGCGAAACCGATGAAGCCACATCAGGCCGTATCATTCACAAAGCCTTCGAACAGGGGATCAATTTTATTGATACCGCAGATGTCTACCATGCCGGCAAATCAGAAGAGATTGTCGGGCGTGCCGTCGCCGCAGAGCGCGATAAATGGGTGATCGCCACCAAGTTTGGCTTCCCCTTTAGCCAGGGAGCGAATGAGCAGGGTCAGTCGCGCAAATGGATTAACCAGTCGGTAGAGGCCAGCCTGAAACGACTCGGCTCTAACTATATCGACATTCTCTATTTTCACCGGGCGATCCCCGGCCTGCCGCTGGAAGAGAGCGTGCGCGCCGTGGGGGATCTTATTCGCCAGGGCAAAGTCCGTTATTTCGGCGTTTCCAATTTTAGCGGCTGGCGTATTGCCGAGATTTGCCGTATCGCCGACGCGCTGGGGATCGATCGCCCGGTCGCCAGTGAGCCGCTGTATAATATGGTCAGCCGCAGCGCGGAGGTTGAACAGTTGCCCGCCGCAGCGCATTACGGCCTTGGGGTTGTGCCTTACAGCCCGCTGGCGCGTGGGGTGTTAAGCGGCAAATACAGGCCGGATGTCGCTCCACCGGCAGAGAGCCGGGCAGGGCGCGGCGATGTACGTATTCAGCAAACGGAATGGCGCAGAGAATCCCTCGATATCGCCCAGAAAATGGTGTCCTGGGCGCAGGAACGCGGCACCACGCCGGTCTCCTTCGCCCTGGCCTGGGTTCTTAACAATGCGTATGTGACCTCAACCATTGCCGGGCCGCGAACCGAAGCGCACTGGGACAGCTATATGGCTGCGCTGGACTTTAAGCTCACCGCTGAGGATGAACAGTTTATTGACAGCCTGGTGCCGCCAGGCCACGTCTCCACTTACGGCTATACCGATCCGGGCTACCCGATTGAAGGGCGTAAAACCCGCTAAGGGCGTGGCCTGAGTTCAGTAATTGCGGCCTTGTTGCAACTCATCTAATGTATGCGCAGACGAACTCTGCGCACACGAACGCTGACGGTGATGATGGACACCGTGGCAACCGTCATCAACAACAATCCGATTGCCAGCATGGCATTAAATCCAAACCATCTGAACAGAACCAGCCCTGCGATCCCGCCGCTAAGAAAGGAGAACAGGGTTGTCAGATGGGTTTTAAGCTGGCTTTTTTGTGCCGCAGTATCTTTGGAATAATCGCGGCGCAGCATCGCCATAATGACAGAGGCCAGCGCAATGCCAGCGTCCGTCAGGGTACCGGTAATATGGGTGGATCTGACCCGGCCTGCGGAAAGCTGCGTGGACGTCGAATTGTGGATCCCCATCAGCCCGCAGAGAATAACAATAATCTCCTGGTTACTGGTGAGGGTGTGAAAATGCATTTCGAACAGCGAGATCCCCGTCAGCAACACGCCTTCGGCAAACAGCAACTGGCAAAAAATCAGCCTCAGGTTATGCATAATTCCCCATAGAACCACGATGCGGGCAATCATGGCCCCGCTGACAAATGCCAGAATAATGGTGCTGAAAAAAAGAATGTCATTGAGGTCGGTAGTGGAGACTTCGCTGGAGAGCTGGGAGGTGTTGCCGGTCATATGCGAGGGAAAGAAACCAAATGCCCCCAGCGCGATGGCGTTTAATAACCCGGCTGAAGTCGCAAGCCATAGCGCCAGCCTGCGATCTTCCTGATGAGTACGTTCTTTCTTTAATTTAATCAGCAAAGAATACCTCCCCGTTGAGCTTTGCCTGAACCCTGAGGCTAGCAAAAGGCAGCAACGGGAAACTTAGGATGTGGCTTAATTATTTTGTGATCGGCGTCAAATAGTCTCTCTTTCAGCGCTCCGTGTTTCATATGCCAGGGCGACCAGAGGGCACAAGCGTGCGCGTTGGTCGCCAGGCCTGCTTAGCTGAGGGACAATCCAAAGCGGTTTTTCACCACTGAGGCAATTTCATCCTGCGCCAGCTGCTGCTGTTCGACGCCACTGGCGGTGATCGACTTCAGCATATTGCCCAGCAAAATCAGGCGTCCTTCGGGGCGATGCTGAATAATCAGCAGCTTCTGTACAAAGATGGCATCAGGGTGGGTGGCATTCAGGTAGTTCGCGGGAACGAAATCAATCCATACCTGAGGCGTCAGGTCAAAGCCGTATTGACTGGCCCATTCGCCTTCGACCTTAGCCTGCAGCAGGTACTCGCCGCTGGCGTGACGGGTGAGCCGGAAGCTGTCGAAATCCTGCGCGATATCGGTATCGAGCATATCCAGGGCCACGGGCGCGCGGATGCCGTAGCTGCCGAATCCCAGGTCACAAAGCCACTGACGACCATCGACTTCAGCCACCACCGCCATATGGGTTTTTGGTCGGCGAGCCGGGTAGAACATCGGCCGCGCCGCAACAAAGCGGTAGGGTATGCCTAAGGAAGGTGCGATTTAATCGGTGGGGTTCAGTGGAGTCCTTATCTGTATTAGCCTTACCTTAGCTGAGCTGTA
>NZ_CBFFRJ010000122.1:0-15595 GCF_965644225.1 Phytobacter sp. V91
ATACAGCTCAGCTAAGGTAAGGCTAATACAGATAAGGACTCCACTGAACCCCACCGATTAAATCGCACCTTCCCTAATACTGAAGCAATTTATTTCTTAGTTGATGTGGCAAAAACGGATGTAAATGGAGTTACAGGCGATTACCAGGAAACACCATTAATGATTGCTGCCTACTATGGTACAATAAAACATCAGCAAATAGCTGGCTTTTTAATTCGCCATGGTGCCAATGTTAATGCAACATCACCAGTTTATATTAATTCAGCATTAATTACTGCCATCTGGAAAAATAACGTCGAATTTGCGAGGTTTCTACTTAAAAATGGCGCTGATCCTTCAGTATCAGGTTTTGGTAGAAAAGAAAGTTATGCCTGTAAATATGCAATAAGAAAAGGGAGGCCCAAAATTATTCCCTATATTCCTGATTGTTGTTCCCTGGTAGAAAAGAATTCGCGATGGATACGAGATGTTGGATATTATTGTCCATAAAAAATTTTATCCATCATACCCCCTTTTTTTTTGGTCTGTTGCCAGGAGTGTTATACCTTTACTCCGTACAAAAACCGCCACCACGGAACGGGAAAAAGCGGCGCGTCGCACGCTGGCGCTGGTCAACGCAGAGGGAGAAGTTGACTGGTCGGCAGAGTACGATGCCTGGGGCAATCTTCTGAATGAAGATAACCCGCATAATCTGCAACAGGTCATTCGCCTGCCAGGCCAGCAGTACGATAAAGAAAGCGGGTTGTACTATAACCGTCATCGCTACTATGATCCGCAGCAGGGACGGTATATCACTCAGGATCCAATTTTATTCGACCCGCATTACGCTAGCCGAGGGTCTGTACCGCTTTTTCCAGCGCCATGCGCAGCAGATGACGATCGTGGCGATAGGGGATGTCGCTGGCCTCCAGCACCTCCTGAATAACCACCCGATCCGTTATTGCAGAAACATCCACTTTAGGGCCCACCACCACGGCATCAATAATCGGCTTGCCAACGTACTGCTCCATAATGTTGAGCTTGTCTTTCAGCGTCAGGCTGGCGGCGGCTACGCTTAACTCTTTGCCCAGATTACCGATATAGACCATCGGGGCCGGGGTGCGTCTGAGAGCCTGGGAAAGATCTTCAAGCAGCAGCAGCGGCAGCAGGCTGGTGTAAAAACTGCCGGGGCCAAGCAAAATTAAATCCGCCTGCGCGATGGCCTGAATCGCTTCCCGCGTCGCATGCACTTTAGGGTACAGCATCAGCTCCTGCACCGGGGACTGAAGCTGGTCAATATTGACCTCGCCGTAGACTAAATGGCCTTCGCTGTCCGTCGCCATTAAATCCACCGGTTGCTCAGACATTGGGATCAGGAAAGCATCCACTTTTAATAAATTGCGAATAATATTGATCGCTTCCAGAGGCCGCACGCTGAGGTGATCCAGGGCCTTTAACATCAGATTTCCGAGGTTATGTCCGGAAAGTTCGCCGTTACCGCTAAAACGGTACTCAAACATGGCCGAAGCTATGCTCGGTTCGGCAATGAGTTGGTTTAAACAGTTGCGCATATCACCCCAGGCAATGCCGCCTTCCGAGCGGCGAATTCGCCCGGTGGATCCGCCGTTATCGGTGGTGGTAACAATGCCGGTTAACCTTGAACCCAGTGACGACAGTGATGACATCACACGGCCCAGACCGTGCCCGCCGCCGAGTGCGACCACCCGGTCAAGATCGGCAAGAGTGCGATTACGCATAGAAATCCTCGAAATAAAATTACCCTGTTACGTTAGCGTAAATACCACCAAAAGACGATGCCGTGGACGGTGGAAAATGACGCATATCAAAGCAAAAACGCGATTTTCACGTATTCTGTAACGAAAATGCATGATTAACTCGCTATATACAAGTTTATATAGCGATAATCGTGATGGCGAAAGGAAAAGGTTCGCGCTACTATCGCCATCACGCCATTCTGGCGTTGCATAGACATACACTCTAGCCTTTGTGCCTAAGTCGGAAGATATGGTGCTCTGGCCGTGGCGATACCTGAAGGTATCAGCCGCCAGGGTGCAGTGAGAAATGACTGCACCTCCCGAATCTGGAAAGGTGTACATGGCCACACAACTGACTGACACGTTCGCGCGTAAGTTTTATTACTTACGTCTGTCGATCACCGATGTGTGCAATTTTCGTTGCACATATTGCCTCCCGGATGGCTACAAGCCAGGCGGCGTCACCAATAAAGGATTTCTCAGCCTTGAGGAAATTCGCCGCGTTACGCGTGCGTTTTCTGCTATGGGCACCGAGAAAGTCCGGCTTACGGGTGGCGAGCCTTCGCTACGCCGCGATTTTACCGACATCATTGCCGCCGTGCGTGAAAACCAGGGGATCCGCCAGATAGCGGTGACCACCAATGGCTATCGCCTGGCGCGGGACGTCGCCAACTGGCGCGAAGCCGGGCTGACCGCACTGAACGTCAGCGTCGACAGTCTCGACGCCCGTCAGTTTCACGCCATTACCGGGCAGGATAAATTTCATCAGGTGATGGAAGGCATCGACGCCGCCTTTGCTGCCGGTTTTTCGAAGGTCAAAGTCAACACCGTGCTGATGCGTGATGTTAACCATCACCAGCTCGACACCTTTCTTCAGTGGATCCAACCGCGCCGCATTCAACTGCGTTTTATCGAACTGATGGAGACAGGTGAGGGGAGTGAACTGTTTCGCAAACATCACTTGTCCGGCGCGGTGCTGCGTGACGCACTGCTCAGGCGCGGCTGGATCCGTCAGCTGAGCCAGCGCAGCGATGGCCCGGCGCAGGTGTTCTGCCACCCGGATTATGCCGGAGAAATCGGCCTTATCATGCCCTATGAAAAAGACTTTTGTGCCAGTTGCAACCGTCTGCGGGTCTCATCCACGGGCAAGCTGCACCTGTGTCTGTTCGGTGACGGCGGCGTGAATCTGCGGGATCTGTTGCAGGATGACAGACAGCAGACAGCGCTGGAAACGCGGATAAGATCGGCGCTTGAGCACAAAAAACAGACCCATTTTCTGCATCAGGGCAATACCGGTATTACGCAAAACCTTTCTTACATTGGCGGTTAAAAGGTCATAAGGAGATATTGAATGAGTCAGGTCAGCGCCGAGTTTGTAGCAACCCGTATCGCTATTCTTACCGTATCCAGTCGTCGTGGCGAAGAAGATGACACCGCCGGTCACTGGCTGCGCGATGCCGCCCAGCAGGAGGGGCATCATGTGGTCGCCAAAGCGATAGTTAAAGAGAACCGCTACGCCATTCGCGCCCAGGTGTCGGCGTGGATAGCCAGCGACGATGTGCAGGTGGTGCTGGTTAACGGCGGCACGGGGTTTACCGAGGGTGACCAGGCCCCCGAGGCCTTACAGCCCCTGTTCGATCGCGAAATCGACGGTTTTGGCGAAGTGTTCCGTATGCTCTCTTTCGAAGAGATTGGCACCTCGACGCTCCAGTCCCGCGCTGTTGCGGGGATCGCCAATAAGACGTTGATTTTCGCCATGCCGGGTTCGCCAAAAGCCTGCCGAACGGCATGGGAAAATATCATTGCCCCACAGCTGGATGCCCGTACGCGTCCCTGTAATTTCCACTCCCATATTAAGCCCTGAACCATGACGCAACTGACGCACATTAACGCCGCAGGCGAAGCGCATATGGTGGATGTTTCCGCCAAAACGGAAACCGTACGCGAAGCGCGTGCGGAAGCCTTTGTCACCATGCTCCCGCAAACCCTGGCGATGATTATCGATGGCAGCCATCACAAAGGTGATGTCTTTGCCACCGCCCGTATCGCCGGGATCCAGGCGGCGAAGCGTACCTGGGAGTTGATCCCGCTCTGCCACCCTTTACTGCTCAGCAAAGTGGAAGTGCAGCTGGCTGCAGAGCCTGAGCATCATCGGGTTCGTATTGAGTCAGTCTGTCGTCTGAGCGGTAAAACGGGGGTGGAGATGGAAGCATTAACTGCCGCCTCCGTTGCGGCGCTGACCATTTATGACATGTGTAAAGCGGTGCAGAAGGATATGGTTATTGGCCCGGTTCGCCTGCTGGCAAAAAGCGGCGGCAAATCCGGTGATTTCAAGGTAGAGAGCGATGATTAACATACTTTTTTTTGCCCAGGTGCGCGAGCTGACCGGTTGCGATCGTCTGACGCTGGAAAGCGCCTTCTCCACGGTTGAAGCCATTCGCCATCATCTGGCTGCGCGCAGCGATCGCTGGGCGCTGGCGCTGGAAGAGGGCAAGCTACTGGCCGCCGTCAATCAAACGCTGGTCAGCTTCGACCACCCGGTGAGCGAGGGTGATGAAGTTGCCTTCTTCCCGCCGGTAACCGGAGGCTGAGATGACACTGACGCGAATTTTGGTCGATCCGGCCCCTTTTAATGTCGGCGATGAATATCACTGGCTGGCTGAGCGGGATGAAGACGGCGCAGTGGTGACCTTCACCGGCAAAGTGCGTAACCACAACCTGGGCGATAGCGTGAGTGCCCTGACCCTGGAGCATTATCCGGGAATGACCGAAAAGTCCCTCAGCGCCATTGTCGATGAGGCCCGCAGTCGCTGGCCGCTCGGGCGGGTAACCGTTATCCACCGCGTTGGCGAGCTGTGGCCCGGAGACGACATTGTGTTTGTCGGGGTCACCAGTGCCCACCGCAGCAGCGCCTTTGACGCCGGGCAGTTTATTATGGACCACCTGAAGACCCGCGCGCCCTTCTGGAAGCGTGAAGCCACTGAGCAGGGTGAGCGCTGGGTGGAAGCCCGCGACAGCGATAAGCAGGCCGCCCAACGTTGGTAACGTTTCACTCCTGTTAACTCTGGATGTGTTAGGCTTAAAGCCTGTTATCCCATTAATCAGGAGCGATTTATGGACCGATTTCCGCGATCCGATTCTATAGTTTCCCCGGCCCGTACGGGCCTGCAAACCTATATGGCACAGGTTTATGGCTGGATGACCTGCGGCCTGTTGTTGACGGCTTTTGTTGCCGGGTATGCCGCCAGTAGCGAAGCCATCATGGCGCTGATTTTCTCCAGTCAGATTACCTTTATTGGCCTGATTGTTGTCCAGTTGGGGCTGGTGTTTGTCCTCTCGGGGATGATTCAACGCCTCAGCGCGGGCGTGGCCACCGCGCTGTTTATGCTCTATTCCGCGCTCACCGGACTGACGCTTTCCAGCATTTTGTTGGTCTACACCGGCGAGTCTATTGCCGCGACCTTTGTGGTGACTGCCGGGATGTTTGGCGCCATGAGCCTGTATGGCTACACCACTAAACGCGATCTCAGCGGCTTTGGCAGCATGCTGTTTATGGGACTGATTGGTATTCTGCTGGCGTCACTGGTTAATATCTGGCTGAAAAGCGAGGCGATGATGTGGGTGGTCACCTATATCGGGGTAATTGTTTTCGTCGGGCTGACGGCTTACGACACCCAGAAGCTGAAGAATATCGGCACCCAGATTGATGTGAACGACAAATCCACGCTGCGCAAATATTCGATTTTAGGCGCGCTGACCCTGTATCTCGACTTTATCAACCTGTTCCTGATGTTGCTGCGTATTTTCGGCAACCGCCGCTAATTGCACGCCTGCCGGATGGCGCTTACGCCGCCATCCGGTTCTTTCTCACTTCGCCAGCGCCTTTTCGTTTTTCGCCCGCAGTTTCTTCGCCCGGCTTTCAAGCAGCAGGTACGCAATCAGCGCCAGCAGCAGTGGAATAAAATAATAGAGCACGCGATACGCCAGCAGGGCGGCGATAATAGCTCCCTGCGAGACCTGTTCCCCGGCCAGCAAAGCGATAAACACCCCTTCCAGTACCCCAATCCCCGCCGGAATATGCACAATCACCCCGGCGATACTGCTGACCAGCAACACGCCCAGCACAAAGAAAAAGTTAACCTGCTGGCCCATCAACAGCCAGATTATGGCTCCCATGACTATCCAGTTGACGCTGGAAATCGCCATCTGAGAGAGCGCGAACCTCCATGACGGGATCACCAGCTTCTGCCCTTTGATGGTGAAATAGCGGCGTCTGGCGGATCCACAGGCCCACAAATAGAACGCGATAAACAGCAGCAGCACCACGCCCACAATGCGTAACGTGGTGGCGCTGATATACCAGTGGGCCGGGATCGTCACCACACCAAAGGTAAAGAGGATGCCGCCGAGCAGAATATAGCCCAGCCAGTTGGTGGTGAGGCTCAGTGAAAAAATGCGGGTAATGGTGCTGCCCGGCAGGCCCAGGCGTGAATAGAGCCGATAGCGCATCCCAATGCCGCCCACCCAGGTACTGAGGGTCAGATTAAAGGCATAACAGATAAAGGAGACCAGCATGACCTGGCGTTTTGCCAGCTTATGCCCGCAATAGATTCGGCCCAGCAGATCATAGCAGCCATACAGTAGGTAGCTTACTATCACCAGCGCGACGGCGCTGAACAGGGCGGTGCGGTCATAGCCACGAATGACCTTCCACACCTCGTGCCAGTCGATTTTTTGCGCGTAAAGCACCAGCAGCACCGCCACCGCAATAAAAAAGATCCCGCTGAGGATTTTTTTCGCCAGCCGCCAGCGCGGATGTGACTTAGCCATCAGGGCTTCACCTGCGAATTCTCAGTGGGGATACGATCCTGGGCCGCAATTTCCGGCGGCGCCGGAGGGTTCATTTGTGCCAGATTCGGCGTATGGGCGGGCAGCCAGCCAACCATCGCCGGGAAATGGCGCAGGAAATGGAACACCACCACCCCTTTTGCCAGATTCCACCATGTGCGCTTAGGGGCCATCGACTCGTCCACACGCTGACAATCCCGGGCAATAATGCCATGGAGATTATCCCTCAGCGTCTGGTTGAAATCGCGATCGTGGATGATCAGATTGGCTTCAAGATTGAGGGATAAGCTTAAGGGATCGAGATTGCTGGAGCCCACGGTCGCCCAGTGGTCATCCATTAGCGCCACCTTGCCGTGCAGCGGACGGCGGCGGTATTCGTAAACCTGTACGCCGCTTTTAAGCAGGTAGTTGTAGAGCAGCTCGGCCCCCACTTTAACAATCGGCATATCCGGTTCGCCCTGGACCACCAGTTTGACGCTTACTCCCCGACGCGCCGCATTTCTCATGGCGTGCAGCAGACGATAGCCGGGGAAGAAATAGGCATTGGCGATAATCACCTCGCGTTTGGCCTGGGTGAGCATTTTCAGGTAGTGGCGCTCGATATCATCACGATGACTGTCGTTATCGCGCCAGACAAACAGTGCCTGAGCTTCCCCTGGCCGACGGTTGTCTTCCGCCCGGTGGTGTCTGCGCTGCCACCAGCGTCGGGCCGGAGTTTGCTGGGGCAAATTAGCCAGCTCGAATTGCAGAATATCCTCTACGATCGGCCCTTCCACACGCACCGCATAGTCCTGCTTGGCTTCTGGCCCGTAGCTGGTGACATGCTCGGCGGAATAATTAATGCCGCCGACAAAGGCGACGCTGTTATCAATGACCACAATTTTGCGGTGCATCCGGCGAAAGAGGTTGGTACGCATGCCGAACAGCCGTGGGCGCGGATCGTAGTAGCGGAACACCACACCTGCGTCGGTGAGCGCATTAATAAAGGTTTCGCTAAGGTCCGCCGAGCCGTAGCCATCGAGTAATACCTCAATGCTGATGCCGCGGCGGGCGGCATTTAGCAGCACGTGGTGCAGTGCGCGACCCACTTCATCTTCAAACCAGATAAAGGTCTCAAGGATAACCTTCTGTTTTGCCTGCCCGATCGCCTCAAAGACCGCCGGATAGTAGTTTTCACCGTTTTCCAGCAGCTGGATCCGGTTCCCTTCGCGCCAGTGGCACTTCATAAGTGGATCTCCGCACTTAATGGGGCGTGATCGGAAAGGTGTCGCCAGTTACCTAAAGGCAGCGCAGTAGGCGCACTGACCTGGGCATTTTTCACATAGATGCGATCCAGACGCAGGAGCGGCAGAGCGGCCGGAAAGGTCCGCGCCGGGCGGCCGTGGGCTCGGGTAAAGATTTCATCCAGCCCCGCCTGGACTTTCAGCGGCTGGCTGGCCCGTTGCCGCCAGTCGTTAAAATCACCCGCGACAATCACCGGCTCGTTCTCCGGCAGGGTGTTGACCCACTGCGCCAGCATGGTGAGCTGGGCGTGACGGTGCGCTTCACGCAAACCCAAATGCACGCAAATCACATGCAGCGGATGGTTGATTTCCGGCGGGACGATACGACAGTAGAGCAGACCTCGTTTTTCGCTGCCGCCAACGGAGACATCGCGGTTTTCAAAATACTCAATCGGAAAGCGCGGTAAGACTGCATTGCCATGGTGACCTTCGGGATAGACCGCATTACGTCCGTAGGCGTAGTCGCTCCACATGGTGTCGGCGAGGAATTCGTAATGGGGAGTATCCGGCCAGTTCTCCACGTGTAGTGGATGGACCTGATGTGCGCCCATCACTTCCTGCAGGCAGACAATATCTGCGCTCACCGTACGCACGGCTTCGCGCAGTTCCGGCAAAATGAAGCGCCGGTTAAATGTCGTGAAGCCCTTGTGAGTGTTTATGGTGAGCACTTTTAATGAAAATTGCCGGGTATGTTGGGTCATCATTCTCCTGCCAGCGTCACTATCCTGATGAAAATAAATTGTAGTATCTGTCACAAAAAGATGCGGGCTTACGGAATTTTCTGTAAATATCAGTACTCTCAGTTCAGTTAAACATTCTTCAGGAGATAAGCCATGAAGTGGCAACAACGTGTTCGTGTCGCGACCGGTCTGAGTTGCTGGCAGATTATGTTGCATTTGCTGGTTGTGGCAGTTCTGGTGACGGCCTGGCTGAACGGCGCGATGGTGCACGTAGGGCTTGGGCTGTGCGTGGTCTACGCAGTGACCGTGCTGTCGATGCTGTTTTTGCAGCGCCACCACGAGGAGCGCTGGCGTGATATTGGCGATTTTCTTGAGGAGTTGACCACCACCTGGTATTTCGGCGTCGCGATGATCGTGCTCTGGCTGCTCTCCAGGGTGATGCACAACAACCTGCTGCTGGCGCTTGCCGGGCTGGTTATCCTTGCCGGCCCGGCGCTGGTTTCGCTGCTGGCGAAAGAGAAAAAACTACGCAATTTTGCGTCGAAACATGGCGTACGCCGCTGATCCTGTCGTGGCCGTTATCACCAGTAACGGCCACAAACTTCCCCAGACAATCCCGAAACTCGCATCCTTCAGATAGATCTGCTTGGTGATATCCGTAAAGTGACGGATCGGGTTAATCCACGTCAGATCCTGCAACCACACCGGCATATTCTCGACCGGGGAGACATACCCTGAGAGCAGGATAGCGGGCATCATAAAGACAAATACGCCAATAAACGCCTGCTGCTGGGTGGAACACAGTGACGAGATAAGCAGGCCAAAGCCGACCAGCGACAGCCCGTAAATCAGCATCGTGAAATAGAACAGCAACAGAGAACCGGCGAAGGGGATTTTGTAAGCGAGAATGCCCACCGAGAGCACAATGGTGGCCTGGAAAGTGGCGACTACCAGCGCGGGCACGGCTTTGCCGACGAAAATTTGCCAGGTGGCCAGCGGGGAGACCAGCAACTGATCGAGGGTACCCTGTTCGCGTTCTCTCGCAACGGAAAGCGAGGTCACAATCATCACCCCGATGGTGGTTATCATGGCGATAAGCGACGGCACCACAAACCATTTGTAATCGAGGTTCGGGTTATACCAGTTGCGGATAACCAGTTCGCTGTTGTTCGGTTTCGCTTTTCCGGTCATCAACTCCTGCTGGTAATCTTTGACCACCTCCTGAAGATAGTTGGCGGCAATCTGCGCGCTGTTCGAGTTACGTCCGTCGAGAATCAGTTGCATCGGCGCTGGCGTAAAGCCGTCGAGCTTGCGGGAAAAATCAGCCGGGAAGCGTACCAGCAGCACCGCTTTTTGTTCATCAATGGTCGGGCGGATTTCCTGCGGGCTGTGCAGTAACAACACATGGGTAAAGGCTTTGGCGCGGGCGAAGCGCTGGGTAAGCTCTGAGGCATGTTTGCCGTTATCTTCGTTGTAGATGGCAATGGTGGCGTTGGTCACCTCAAGCGTCGCGGCAAAGGGGAACAGCAGCACCTGGATAAGCACCGGCAGAATTAAAATGGCGCGGGTCTGGGGTTCGCGCAGCAGCGATTGCAGCTCTTTACGAATCAATGTCCATAAGCGATGAAACATGGTGTTCTCCCTAATCCAGCCGACGTTTGGTTTTAAGCCAGGTCAGGCCAATAAACATCACCGCCGAGCCGAGTAAAAACAGCACATTCACCAGCAGCACCACCGGAATATTCCCCGCCAGAAACAGGCTTTGCAGGGTGTTCACAAAATAGCGCGCCGGAATGATATAAGTCACCGCCCGGATCACGGCCGGCATGCTGTCTATCTGGAAAATAAACCCGGACAACATAACCGAAGGCAGAAAGGCGGCGTTAAGCGCGACCTGAGCGGCGTTTATGGGGAGGTGATCGTTTCTGCATAGTGAGATCGAGTCAGGAAAAATCGAGGGAAACCTTGAGCAGCAAGGGATGCGAGGCACGCCGCAGATTTTGCACGGCTCGCTGAAAAATGAAATTTTATGGTTAGTTTTGCAGTTTCTTTTGCACTATTTTGACAACAGCGTGATGACTATTAAACAGCTTTTAATGGTTTTTAAATAACCCTTCCATACCAAACAACTTTACCAACAACATCAAAGTCCGATGGTACGTTATGTAGGTCTATTGTGAATGGTTTATACGCAGGGTTTGTGCTGGTGATGTAAAGCTCTGCACCCGGTAAACGTTGAACTCGTTTAACAATCAGTTGGCCATCCAATCGAAGAACGTAAATCCCTTCTCTTGGTTCTCTGTCGCCATGATTGACTAGGATTATGTCCTTATCATTCAGAACGCCATCCATAGAATCACCGTGCACACTAATCACTGAAAGCTTTTTAGGATCAGCTTTGAGGTGATTTACAACCCAGTAACGACGGAACGATACGGTAAACATAGGTGTTTCGTCATCATTCCATTCCCCATAGCCTGCGGACGCAGCAACATTATAACGAGGCACGAAGATGAACTCTTCTAAGTCAACCTGGTTACCCTTCACATCACTGACCTCAGCTTTAAGTGCGGGTTTCGCGATATCAGTTCCTTCATTGCCAGTACCCACAGCAAGCCATTCAATGCTTACTCCAGCCGTTCTGGCCAAGACGACGAGGTTATCTAAGGTTGGCTGAGTTAGACCAGAGAAATACTTGTGCATAGCCCCATAACTGATGCCACATTCTGTAGCAAACTGCCTGATGCTTTTGTCGCCTATCACTTTCTTCAATCTCTCTCCGAAAGTGGTTCCTTTATGATTCACCACTAAAGGAACTATTTGCTCTTTCTCGCCCTTTGGATCCTTTCCTGTATAACTCATTGATTCCTCCCGTATAAACTCATTGCGTTGTTTAAGATTCAAATTAATCACAAAAGGAACCATATAAAACTTGTAATTTTCCTTTTAGTGATCAAAACTTGTATTACAGTGTCTAAGACAGATGAGTTATTACTATGTATAAACGAGTAGAATCTCAGAAAACCTCAACAAATGGAATCACTACTTGCGATTGGCACAGGGCTGACATCATCGCTGAGCTTCGTAAGAAAGGAACCACGCTGGCGAGTTTATCGAGAAATGCAGGGTTAAATGCTCGCACTCTAAACAACGCATTAGATCGTCGTTACCCAAAAGGCGAGCGCATCATTGCCTCTGCTATTGGCGTTGAACCGGCTGAAATCTGGCCGTCAAGATACGCCGGGGTGATGTGATGTGGTCATCAGTGTCTGAACTTGCAGGATGCGTTGGCATGCCAACCACTGAAAGGGGTTACTGCGTCGTGCTTACGATCTACTTACGGATATTGCGGTCGTGGTCTTTGCAGCTTGGTCAGGCTGGTGGGTTCTTGCGGCTGTCTACGGGCTGATGACTGTCATGAAGGCTGAGTTTTCCGCAAAGCAGGAAAAGAAACTCAGCGAACAGGCTACTCAGGGGTAACGTTGTGGCCAGAAAAAAGAAAGTCAGCCTCAGTAAAAAGGAGTTTGAATCCCAGCTTAACGAGCTGCCCTGTCTTACATCACCACCGCGCCAGTCACCCTGGATTCAGAAGGCAATGGCACTGTCGCGGCGAGTTTTTCAACTGCCGGCGTTGCGGGTAATACAACAGCCGTTGCATCAGGGACATTCACGTCCACACCTGTCGGTTTCGACAGCACCGTGATTATCAGCGCGATGTCCGGCGGCACTGACCAGGAGTCTGACGCGGAGCTGCTGGCGCGTTTACTGGATGTTATCCGCCGTGCCCCGGCTGGCGGGAACAAATATGACTATCGCCGCTGGGCAATGTCCGTTGATGGTGTGACGGCTGCATATGTCTATCCACTGCGTCGTGGTCTGGGCACGGTGGATGTCGTTATTACCTCAGCCAACGGCCTGCCGTCAGCGGAGATCATTGCCGCCACGCAGGCCTATATCGACGATGTGCGCCCCGTAACGGCAAAGAACTGTCTGGTTCTGGGTCCAACGTTCAAAACCGTCGATCTGGTTATTCAGGTTTCACTGGACGGCGTGACGCTGGACGCGGCTACAACGGAAATTACGGCAGCAGTGACGGAATACATTAATAAGTTACCTCCGGGGGATCCGTTTATTCGCTCCCAGGCTGAGATGTTGATCTCAGCCGTGACGGGTGTGGTAGACCGTGTGATTGTTTCCCCCGCCACAAACGTTGTCCCGGACGTTAGTGAAAGCGTTGTCGAATGGATCCGTGTCGGCACTATCGTGGTGTCGCACCTATGAGTACGAAAGCACTGCTTTCTCTGCTGCTGCCCCCGGTTGCCTATGACTCACAGCAACCACGGCTGGCAGCAGAACTGACGGCTGAAGGGAATGCGCTTGATGCGACCGGAGCCTCGGCCAGCAATGTTCTGAATGCTATCGCTCCCTTTTTTGCTAATGACCTGTTAACAGACTGGGAACGCGTATTGAACCTGACGCCGGGGGATGACGACGGATACCAGCAGCGTCTTGATCGTGTGTTGATAAAGCTGTCCGAAACCGGTGGGATCAGCATCCCGTACTTCATCACACTGGCCAGCAGGATTGGTTACACCATCACCATTGATGAGTTACAGCCATTCAGGGCGGGTGAAAACCGGTGCGGGGATACGATTTATATAGCCGACATCATTTTCACCTGGCGGGTGAATGTCTATGGACTGGATGTGCCTCTTTATTACTTCCGCGCGGGTACGTCAAGAACGGGCGAACGCCTGATGACGCTGGGTGACCAGATACTGGAATCCACGCTCAAAGAATTAAAACCTGCGCACACCTTTTGTTATTTCCTCTACGAATCAGAAATGACGTATCCGCTGTATCTGGACGGCTCCTTTGCGCTGGATGGCGGACAAGCCATGACGGGTTTTGTGGAAAAAGAAACTGACTAGCGGAGTACTTTATGCAAAGCCTGATGCCTCCGGTCGATGCACCTAACAATGAATTCAGTGACGGAAATCCGTCGGTAGGCACGCTCGGAACCATTGTCCGCGCGTTATTTTTGAATAACGTGCAGTCGGCCATTCGTTCTGTTCAGAGCGAAGTTTTATCCGTGCTGGCTGCTGCCGGAATTAACCCGGATGGAGACAGTAATAATCAGTTATTGCTGGCAATTAATAAGATTCTGGAAATATCGAATATTTCCGTTCCCCATGGCGTACCACTTCCCTGGCCAACAGCGACCCCGCCGACAGGTTATCTGATTTGTAATGGCGCATCGTTCAGCGCCCTGGTATATCCAAAATTAGCTGCTGTTTATACCACTGGTGTACTGCCTGACCTCAGAGGACAGACCATTAAAGGTCTGCCCTCATCCGGGCGCACTCTGCTGAGTCTGGAAGATGACGGGGTTAAATCGCATACCCACACAGCTTCGGCGACGGCAACGGACCTGGGGACAAAAGTCACCAGCGCCGACGGCGCTCACGATCACGGCTGGGGGCAACCTGTTCAGAAAGCCGGTGGTTCTGATAATAACGTGGGAACCACTGGGGGGACAACGCTTGGAAGAACATCAACCGACGGCCTACACACACATACGGTAGTTATGGGTTCTCACACGCATACCATCACCGTCAATGCATCCGGGAACACGGAAAACACCGTTAAAAACATGGCATTTAATTACATTGTGAGGGCTGCATAATGCACAGCGGTCAGGCTGTATTTGATGAAAATTTAATTGCTGTTCAGGCGGGGACAGTCCAGATTTTCAATTTTGATATTAAAACGCACGAATATCTTTCAACCGAAAATGAATATATTCCGGAAGGTGTTGGTATTCCAGCCTCCTCCTGCCTTGAAGCGCCTCCTGTTTATGATAATCATCAGACAGCTGTGCGCACTGATGATAATTCTGCCTGGGAAACTGTCGATGATTATCGTGGTGTGGTTGTCTACGACATTCTGACCCTGACTTCCCGTGTTATCAGTGAACTGGGTCCGCTTCCTGATACCGTAACAACGTCTCAGCCCATAACCTCCTTTGATAAATGGGATGGTTCAGTATGGGTCACCGACGTCGATGCACAACATGCTGACGACGTTGCGATCGCCGACAAACAAAAGTCCGAATTACTGGCCACTACTTCTGTTGAAATTTCAATCCTGCAGGACGCCGTGAATCTGGAAATGGCGACTGATGCTGAAAAATCCCGGCTGCTTTCCCTGCAGACCTACCGTGTACTTCTTAATCGCGTTAATACCGCTTTAGCGCCAGATATTGAGTGGCCGACAGTGACAATGCCATCGGCAGAAACGGAGACTGATAATGGCTAATTTACCTGAAAACCCAGCCTGGGAATCTGGTATTCATCAACTTGAAGAGGCTGACCGTGCTAAGGCCGGTGCCGGCGGTGTACTGAATGTTCAGGCCACTCAACTGGCTAACAGAACCCGATATTTGCGAGCGGCTATTGAGTCAGTTCCCGATTACCGGGAGTATACGTTTTATATTTCCCCAACTGACCCCGATGGGACTATTGCAGGGATCGCAGCAACATCGCCTGGACAGACATTCCGCGTTGCCCAGGGTTCGGACGATGATAATTCGTTTCTATACTACAAGAACAACTCCGGCGCTCCTTTGTTAGTCGCTCGTGCCATCGGCTCAGCAGCTATTGACCGGATGTTGCCCCAATATACACAGTTAAATAAGCTAGTAGCATTATTTGTTGATACTGATGGCAATGTTCCTGTGTTTCTCAATCAGGGATTACTGGATGCTGCTGGGCTATCCAGCAATCTTGTCGATTATATCTTTAACAACTCAGAGCTTTTTTCCGAAGTCCAGGCGTATGCAAGTAATTACGAATTGAGCCGTTATCTCGTTCCTTTGTTTGTTGATGCTGATGGCAATGTTCCAGTCTATTTAAATGAAGGTGACTTTGACGCTCTCCGTGTTGGACCGGACTTATTAAGGAAGGTGCGATTTAATCGGTGGGGTTCAGTGGAGTCCTTATCTGTATTAGCCTTACCTTAGCTGAGCTGT
>NZ_CBFFRJ010000123.1:0-15252 GCF_965644225.1 Phytobacter sp. V91
CGGGCATCGTGAAAAATCTATGGCAAAGAAAGCCTTATGTTCTCATAACTGACGATTAAATCGCACCTTCCCTAACCAGTACTAACCGACAGCGCGAATGGAGAAACAGGGCTGAGGCCCTGTTTCTTTTTTGAGAGGTTTTATGCATACCTTAATGCTGCTTGCGGCACTTTCCAGTCAGATAACCTTTAATAGTGCCCATGAGGGCGATATGTACACCATTATCCCGCAAGTGGTGCTCAGCGAGCACTGTGTTTGCCAGGTGCAGATCCTCACCACTAAGCAGGGCGAATCCGGTGAAAGTCGGACGCAGCAGCGTAAGACTGTCGAATTTGCGGCGAATCAACCCACCTCATTGATGCGCCTGAGCATGAACATTTCGCCTCAGGATGACGTAAATATCACCGTCACCGTTACGGATGGCAACGCGCTGCATTTATCACAGCAGTGGTCCCCGCAAAACAAAATCTAACTCATTCATTTACCAAATGAATAACTCGGAAATAATAGATCTCATCCGTGTTAAATTTGTTGCCATGATGTATAAATAAATTAGCGCTTAGTGTTATCGGCGATCGGGATGGTGGCCGTCACATCATCTGCATCTGCACATCAACTTATTTCTGAGGTCAATATGTCAGCTTCGCGAAAGGTTTTTATCTTCTGCTCTTTGCTGCTGGCAGGGAGTGCCAGTGGTGTTGCTGTTGCCAAAATGGGAGGGATTATCCACTTTACGGGATCGATCGTTGAACCACCTTGCGACGTGGGCATTAACGCACATAACGTACAGACCACCTGTCAGCGGGCAGGGCAGGTACGGACGAGCACCATAGCCATAAAAAGTCTGACAAACAAACCTCAGACTCTGCAAAATGTCGCGACGATGAAAATGCAGTATCTCAATACGACAAAGACGCTGGCTATTCTCGATATCGCTTACAACTGACCCTTCCTTCAGGGAGCACATACCGGTGCTCCCTCTCATTTTTGATACTTCAGACTTACGCCTGCGATACACTATAAAAAGATGAGTTTACCAGGAGGCGTCAATATGCAACCACGATTGCAGGTCGTACAGGGCGATATCACCACTGTGAAGGTTGATGTCATTGTTAATGCAGCCAACCCATCATTGCTTGGCGGTGGCGGCGTGGATGGCGCTATCCATCGTGCGGCGGGGCCTGCGTTACTGGAGGCGTGTAAGAAAGTGCGCCAGCTCCAGGGGGAATGCTCTCCAGGCCATGCCGTGATCACCATCGCAGGGGATTTGCCGGTAAAAGCGGTTATTCATACCGTTGGTCCGGTCTGGCGAGGCGGCAATGAGAATGAGGCGCGTGAGCTGGAAGATGCCTATCGCAACAGCCTTAAGCTTGCAGAAGCGAATGGTTATGAAACTATTGCCTTTCCTGCGATCGGTACCGGCGTCTATGGTTACCCGAAAGCGGCAGCCGCAGAAATTGCCGTTAACAGCGTCTGGGGCTATCTGGCCACCCATTCCCATATCAAACAGGCAGTTTTTGTCTGCTTTGATGAAGAAAATACGGCGCTGTACCAGCGTCTGTTGAGCCAACACGGTTTCCTGCCAGAAGCCTGATCCGCACTGGAGCGGAGCGGGGGCTGGCGTAACTATCAGCGGGCGGACACCTGCGGATTATTTTCTTTAGCTGGCGGTTTGCCGGAAAAGAGGAACTTCAGCACCGGGATCCGCAAATGCGCTTCATAAAGAAGCAGCGCACAACCGTTCACGAACAGTAGACCGCTCATAAAGCCCAGCAGGTTGGAGTGGATCTGCGGCGTTATCCACGCGCCGAATAGCAAGGTGAGCGGGTGGTGGACCAGGTAAATAAACAGCGATGCGTTAACGAAGTAGCTCACACGAGAAGACTGGAAATTGAGCAGTCGGTAGCCCAGTGAAAAGACCACGTTAACCATCCACACACCCAACAACATGGTGATGACTGATTCTGTCTCATACATCCATGCATCGCCGCTTCCGTAATGCTGATTCAGCAGATAGGCAATAAACGCTGCCAGAGCGCCCGCCATGCAGGCCGGGGAGGGCTTCAAAAACAACGCTTTCAGCCGCGGATTGATAAAGGCCAGAGCCCCGAGCATAAAAAAGGGGATGTAGAACAGGGATTGCATGATCGCAAAATTGAATAAGGCGTCGCGCAGGATATCCGGATAAATCGTAAAAATCAGTCGGCGAACCGTGGCATAGATTACCCCAAAAATCAGAAAGGCAACGGACAGTTTTGCCCAACTGATGTTACTCAGGAATCTATCGGTATTATTTTTTATCTTTCTGAACAGCCACATACTGACGGTGGTGAGTATCACCAGCACCAGTAAAAACCACAGATGTGAAATCAACTCCCATACCAGAGTGTTGAATTTGTCGTAGGTTGAAAGACTGTGCCAGTTTTCGGTGCGGGCATTGACGTACTGCAACATGATAAATTGCGGTAAGGTCAGCAGTGGAATGGCGGTGAGCATCGGAATGCCGACACGCTCGACACGTAGTGTCCACCAGCGCTTAACCGGGTAGCGCAGGTACAGCATGTAAGAAAAGTAACCGGAGATGACAAAAAAGACCTGCATGCGAAATGCGTGAATACTGTCATTGAACAGCGTCAGCCACCATGAGGGATGGGCACTGTTAACATGCCACATATGGCTGGAGTAAATGAGCGAAATGTGGAATGGGATACCCAGCAGCATTAACCACGCGCGTATGGAATCCAGAAAATATTCACGTTGAACGGGTGACTGGCTCATATAACTCCATCGATTCTCAGACTTTTCGTCTTATCCCTAAAGCAAATAATGATTACATTCGCGAGTAACCCTACACTATGTCCCAGAGACAATCTCCAGGATAAGCACCTAAAAGCATAAAGGAGCGGTTTCATTTGCTTATTCGCTGAGCCAGCATAGAGAACGAAGAGGGGATTCAGTTGTCGGATTGCTTGTATTTCCATTAAAATGGATCGGATCGATTTAAGCACACAAAGGGGGAAGTGCTTAGTTATTATGAAACCTAAATTACGAATGATGAAAATGCGTTGGTTGGGTGCCGCAGTTCTGTTGTCTCTTTATACGTCATCAGGCTGGGCTTTTTCTATTGACGATGTCGCAAAACAGGCTCAATCCTTAGCAGGCAAAGGCTATGAAGCGCCGAAGAGCAATCTGCCTTCCGCGTTCCGCGAGATGAAATACGCGGACTACCAACAGATTCAGTTCAACCACGATAAGGCCTGGTGGAACGCTACTAATACCCCATTTAAGCTTGAATTTTATCATCAGGGCATGTACTTCGACACGCCAGTCGCCCTCAACGAAGTGACCGCCGCTGCTGTTCGCAAGATTAAGTACAACCCGGACTATTTCAATTTCGGCAATGTACAGCACGACAAAGACACGGTGAAAGATCTCGGATATGCCGGTTTCAAAGTCCTCTACCCCATTAATAATAAAGATAAAAACGATGAAATCGTCAGTATGCTGGGTGCCAGCTACTTCCGTGTGATTGGCTCGGGCCAGGTTTACGGTCTTTCTGCCCGTGGTCTGGCTATTGATACAGCATTACCGTCCGGTGAGGAGTTCCCTCACTTTAAAGAGTTCTGGATTGAGCGGCCAAAACCGACCGACAAGCGTCTGACTATCTATGCGTTGCTGGATTCTCCCCGCGCAACCGGTGCTTACCGTTTTGTGATTATTCCAGGCCGCGACACCGTCATTGATGTGCAGTCGAAGGTTTATCTGCGTGACAAAGTTGGCAAGCTCGGCGTTGCCCCGTTGACCAGTATGTTCCTGTTTGGACCGTCTCAGCCCTCTGCGGCAATGAACTACCGTCCTGAACTGCATGACTCTAATGGCCTGTCGATGCATGCGGGCAACGGCGAGTGGATTTGGCGCCCGCTGAATAACCCGAAACATCTGGCCGTCAGCAGCTATGAGATGGAAAATCCGCAGGGCTTTGGTCTGCTCCAGCGTGGCCGTCAGTTCTCCCGTTTTGAAGATATCGACGATCGTTATGACCTGCGTCCAAGCGCCTGGGTAACACCGAAAGGCGACTGGGGCAAAGGCAAAATCGAGCTGGTTGAAATTCCGACCAATGATGAAACCAACGATAACATCGTGACTTACTGGACGCCGGATCAACTGCCGGAGCCTGGTAAAGAGATGAACTTCAAATACACCATCACCTTCAGCCGTGACGAAGACAAACTGCATGCTCCGGACAATGCCTGGGTAACGCAGACCCGTCGTTCAATGGGGGACGTGAAACAGTCCAATCTTATCCGCCAGCCCGATGGCACTATCGCCTTTGTGGTCGATTTTACCGGCCAGGATATGAAACAACTGCCGCAGGATACCCCGATAAGCGCGCAGGCCAGCATTGGTGATAACGGTGAAATTGTTGAAAACAGCGTTCGCTATAATCCTGTGACGCAAGGTTGGCGTTTAATGCTGCGCGTGAAGGTTAAAGATCCGAAGAAAACGACGGATATGCGCGCCGCACTTGTCAATGCAGACCAGACCCTGAGTGAAACCTGGAGCTATCAGCTACCTGCCAATGAATAAGATAACTGAGTATATCGACGCGCTGCCGCTTCCTGAGACGGAAAAGGCGGCGTTGCCGAGAGAAAGTATTGGTGCCGTGCACAAAGCTCTGGACGGGGGGCGCAGCCACTGGACGCGTGAGGATGATACGCCTCTGGGTTCGGTGAAAGCGCGTCTTGAACACAGCTGGCCGGACTCGCTTGGCAAAGATCAGTTGATTAAAGATGACGAAGGGCGTGACCAGCTCCAGGCCATGCCAAAAGCCACGCGTTCTTCGATGTTTCCTGATCCCTGGCGTACCAATCCGATCGGGCGTTTCTGGGATCGTCTGTGCGGTCGCGATGTGCAACCGCGTTATATGTCCCGCCTGACTAAAGATCAGCAGGCCAGCGAGCAGAAATGGCGCATGGTGGGTTCCATCCGTCGCTACATTTTGCTGCTGCTGACGCTGGCGCAGACGGTGGTAGCGACCTGGTATATGAAAACCATCCTGCCTTATCAGGGGTGGGCGCTGATCAATCCGGCAGATATGGTTGGGCAGAATCTTTGGGTTTCCTTTATGCAGCTCCTGCCGTATGTGCTGCAAACGGGCATTCTGATCCTGTTCGCTGTTTTGTTCTGTTGGGTCTCGGCGGGGTTCTGGACCGCGCTGATGGGGTTCCTGCAACTGCTGATTGGGCGGGATAAATACAGTATCTCGGCTTCAACGGTGGGTGACGAGCCGCTTAACCCAGAGAACCGTACCGCGCTTATCATGCCTATCTGCAATGAAGATGTGGATCGCGTGTTTGCTGGTCTGCGGGCGACCTGGGAATCCGTTAAAGCGACCGGAAACGGCGCCCACTTTGACGTCTATATCCTCAGTGACAGCTACAACCCGGATATCTGTGTTGCTGAACAGAAAGCCTGGATGGAGTTGATTGCTGAAGTGCAGGGCGAAGGGCAGATCTTCTATCGCCGCCGCCGTCGTCGTGTTAAACGCAAAAGCGGTAACATCGATGACTTCTGCCGTCGTTGGGGCAACCAGTACAGCTACATGGTGGTGCTGGATGCTGACTCGGTAATGACCGGTGACTGCCTCTCCGGGCTGGTGCGCCTGATGGAAGCCAACCCGAATGCGGGGATTATTCAGTCCTCCCCGAAAGCATCCGGTATGGATACGCTCTATGCGCGTTGCCAGCAGTTTGCCACCCGCGTGTATGGCCCACTGTTTACCGCCGGTCTTCACTTCTGGCAACTGGGTGAATCCCACTACTGGGGTCATAACGCCATCATCCGCGTAAAACCCTTTATCGAGCACTGCGCGCTGGCGCCGCTGCCGGGTGAAGGCTCCTTTGCCGGTTCGATTTTGTCTCACGACTTTGTTGAAGCCGCGCTGATGCGCCGTGCCGGCTGGGGTGTGTGGATTGCTTACGATCTGCCTGGCTCCTATGAAGAACTGCCGCCGAACCTGCTGGATGAACTCAAACGTGACCGTCGCTGGTGCCACGGTAACCTGATGAACTTCCGCCTGTTCCTGGTGAAAGGTATGCACCCGGTTCACCGTGCGGTGTTCCTGACAGGGGTGATGTCCTACCTGTCAGCGCCTTTGTGGTTTATGT
Source organism: Phytobacter sp. V91 (assembly GCF_965644225.1). NCBI lineage: Bacteria > Pseudomonadati > Pseudomonadota > Gammaproteobacteria > Enterobacterales > Enterobacteriaceae > Phytobacter > Phytobacter sp. V91. The sequence goes on from NZ_CBFFRJ010000123.1 coordinate 6,168, forward strand.
TCCTGGCGCTCTCCACGGCATTGCAGGTGGTGCATGCGCTCACTGAGCCGCAATACTTCCTGCAACCGCGGCAGTTGTTCCCGGTATGGCCGCAGTGGCGTCCTGAGCTGGCGATCGCGCTCTTTGCCTCAACCATGGTGTTGCTGTTCCTGCCTAAGCTGCTGAGTATCATTCTGGTCTGGTGCAAAGGGCCGAAAGAGTTCGGTGGTTTCTTCCGCGTAACGGCATCCCTGCTACTGGAAGTCCTGTTCTCAGTGCTGCTGGCACCCGTGCGTATGTTGTTCCATACCGTGTTTGTGGTCAGCGCGTTCCTCGGCTGGGAAGTTGTCTGGAACTCGCCGCAGCGTGATGATGACTCCACCCCCTGGGGTGAGGCCTTTATGCGCCATGGTTCACAGCTGTTGCTGGGTCTGGTGTGGGCGGTCGGTATGGCGTGGCTGGATTTACGCTTCCTGTTCTGGCTGGCGCCGATTGTTTTCTCCCTGATCCTCTCGCCGTTTGTTTCGGTTATTTCAAGCCGTTCGACAATCGGGTTGCGCACCAAACGCTGGAAACTGTTCCTGATCCCGGAAGAGTATTCTCCTCCGCAGGTGCTGGTGGATACCGATAAATATCTGGCGCTGAACCGCAGCCGTTCGCTGGATGAAGGTTTTATGCACGCGGTGTTCAACCCGTCGTTTAATGCCCTGGCGACCGCCATGGCAACGGCGCGTCACCGTCACGGGCATATACTGGAAATCGCGCGCGATCGTCACGTAGAGCAGGCGCTGAATGAGACGCCGGACAAGCTTAATCGCGACCGCCGTCTGGTGCTGTTAAGCGATCCGGTAACTATGGCGCGTCTGCATTATCGCGTGTGGGCATCGCCGCAGCGCTATCTTTCCTGGGTCAATTACTACCAGGAACTGAAGCTGAATCCGCTGGCGCTCAAAGTGAAGTAAGCCGACATAAACGAAAATACCGGCCTGGGCGCCGGTATTTTTTTGTCTGAATAATCCTATACTTCAGTTGAAGTATTCTACGTTGTCGCAGTGAGGTTTTTGGTGAAAATAGTTTTTGTGGTGCTGATGGCCTGTCTGCTGAGTGGTTGCGGCAGCATTATTAGTCGCACGATCCCAGGGCAGGGCCATGGCAATCAGTATTATCCCGGCGTGCAGTGGGATGTCCGTGATTCAGCCTGGCGCTATGTCACCGTGCTCGACCTGCCGTTTTCGCTGGTCTTCGATACGTTGTTGCTCCCGCTGGACGCACATCACGGACCTTATGAGTAGTTAACGCTCATCCCATTCGTCAGCGGAAGTATGATCTTCCTCGTCGTCGAGTGGCGGTTCAAGCTGGAATTCACCTTCATCCCATTCATGGAGCGTATTCTCTTCCTGCCACTCCTGGCGCAGTTCAATCTCGTCAAAATCATCATCAAACACGCTCTGTGCCGCTTCGCCGCTCAGCATGGGCAGGCATTCGCCATCCTCGCCTTCGTCGGCAAAAAACTCAGCCTGCCACTGGATGTCGCCATCCTGGAGCACAAATTTTTGCATATTAAATTGCTGCACGCTGACGTCTTCTTCATTCAATCCCGGCATGTTCGCCAGGAATTCTTCACGAGCGGCATCAATGGCTTCCTCGAGCGTGTCGTACATCGTCATAGATTTCTCCCTGCGGTATGAAGAGGTGTTCAGGGAAATAATAGTTGATTATCGGATTTTGCAAGCCCGCGCGACAAAAAATCAGTCATCAGTGTTAGCCGACTGCTGTCGGTTAAGTGGCGGCTCTGTCACCGCCACACGCGCAGGTTTTTGCCAGCTCAGCCAGGAATAGAGCGCGTTGAACAGCACAACAAAGGCGGTGACCAAAAAGACAGTGCGAAAACCGTAGCTTGCGGAGACCGCCGCGCCCAGTAAAGGGCCAGTTACGTTACCAATATCACGAAACGACTGGTTGTAACTGAAAATCCTGCCCGCAATCTGATTTGTGGAATTGTACACCAGCAGCGTTTGTACCGCCGGGAGTAACGCACCGTCCGCCGCCCCGAGCAAAAAGCGCAGCAGCCCCAACTGCCATGGCGTCTGTACCATCGCCATTGGGATAAGCAGCAGGACTGAAATCACCAGCGCGGCAACGAGGATCTTTTCCGGCCCGATACGGTCGCCGAGTCTGCCAAGGCGCGGTGCGCTGAGTAATGCCGCTACGCCGGGGACAGAGGCGATCATCCCGCTGATAAACGCGATATTGCCGATATTGCCTGCCAGTTCGCGCACATAGAGCGTGAGGATAGGGGCGATTGAGCCGGTGGCAACCTGAATGATCATGGTGGTGACAAACAGACTCATGACCAGGCGCGGATTTTTCAGCGAGGCCAGGACCGCGCGCGCGTGGAGCATCTCTTTTTTGGCGACCTGGACAAAATTCTCTTTAATACAGATCAGGGTGAGTAAAAAACAGAGGAACAGTACGCTGGCGGTGATAAAAAACACCATCCGTAATCCATAGGTATCTGCCAGCAATCCACCTGCCAGCGGGCCGAGTAAGGCGCCGGAAACGCCACCGGTGGATAATGTGCCCATTGCCCAGCCGCTGCGATTACGCGGCATCTGGGTGGCGATCAATGCATTGGCATTGGGAATAAATCCGCCCAACAGACCGAGCAGGGCGCGCAGCACCAGCAGTTGCCAGATATTTTGCGCCAGTCCCGTCAGCGCCATCACGCAGGCCATGCCCAGGGCAGAGCGCAGTAGCATGATTTTTCGCCCTTTACGGTCTGCAAGTCCACCCCAGAAAGGGGATGCAATCGCCGAGAACAGGATCGTTATACTGAATACCAGCCCGGACCACATATTCAGCGCACTGTGCCCGGTCACGCCGAGTTGTTCAACGTACAAGGGCAGGAAAGGCATCACCAGGCTGAAAGCCGCACCGGTTAAGAAACAGCCTATCCAGGCGACGGTCAGATTACGTTTCCAGTGTACAGGGGAAGAAGATGACATTACGCTTCACGTTACGCGCATCAGGCGCGGCTTTATTATTGATAAATGAAATTGATAAGCCTGCTAATTATGCGCCTACGTAATGAATGCTGCAATGGAAACTCTGCGTCAAAGTAAAACAGGAGTGGCGGCCAGGAGGTCCAGGCCGCCAGACGTTTAGTACAGGGAAGGGGAACCTTCAGGGCGGGTTTTAAAGCGACGGTGCAGCCACATATACTGCTCCGGAGCCAGCAGAATGCAGCGCTCTATCACTTTATTCATCCACGCGGCGGTCTCCTCACCACTCTCCAGCGGGGGGGACGTTTCGCCTTCCAGCATGATCAGTTCGTAGCCTTTGCCATCGGGTTTACGCCGCGGCACAAAAGGAACCAGGCAGGCCTGTGACATCTTCGCCAGCATCCAGGTGCCGAGGGTGGTTGCGGTTTGCTCAACGGCGAAAAAGGGGACGAAGGCGCTGGATTTGGGGCCATAATCGTGGTCCGGCGCGTACCAGACAACCTCGCCATTTTTCAGCGCCCGTACCATGCCTTTGAGATCTTTACGATCAATCATGGTTTTGTTGGAGCGTAAACGCCCTCTGGTTTGCAGCCAGTCCAGCACCGGGTTGTCGTTCGGGCGATAAACGCCGATGCCCGGAATATTCATCCCGAAGATGCGTGCGCCTAACTCGAGGGTCAGAAAATGGATGCCAATAAGCAGAATGCCCTTTCCCTGGCGCAGGTGCATATGGGTATTGTCCATACCTGTGACCTCGGTCCACCGGCGAATACGTTTATCCGACCAGAACCAGGCCATCCCTGTTTCCATGATGCCCATTCCGACGGATTCAAAGTTCCTGGCGAGCATCTGCTGACGTTCCTGCGGGCTCAGATCGGGAAAGCTGAGTTCCAGATTACGTTGCGCAATGTGTGCCCGGCGTTTCATCACTTTCATTCCGATGCGGCCCAGCGCGCATCCGAGGCGGTAGATGAGGGGATAAGGCAGTTGCACGACTAAGCAGAGTAAACCGATACCAGACCAAAGGAGCCAGAAGCGAGGGTGCAACATAGATGCGGAGAATTTAGGTAAATGCGTCATATCTGTCCTGTAAAAGCTAAAATATTCCCATTAATGTTGTTAGTGTCGCATTAATTGTTCCGTAACCAAAATAAACGACGGATAACATTGTTGTTAATGGGGCGTTGCGCTTGCCCTGCAAGATAATAAGAATGTAGCGCAAAATGTGTGGATGTAAATTGTCAGTAATTGCTTTATCATGCGCCGGTTTTTTACTCCCCCTTGTTTTGCAGGAAAACGTACACCATGCCAGTGTTACACAATCGCATCTCTAACGATGAACTCAAAGCCCGCATGCTTGCGGAAACTGAACCCCGTACTACGGTGTCGTTCTATAAGTACTTCACCATTGTGAACCCCAAAAGCACCCGTGATGCTTTGTATCAGGCATTTACCAGCCTAAAGGTTTTTGGTCGTGTTTATTTAGCACATGAAGGGATTAATGCCCAAATCAGTGTGCCAGAGAGTCAACTGCCTGCGCTACGCGAGTGTCTGTATGCTTTTGATCCGGCGTTGAATGGTCTGCGTCTGAACATTGCTATTGATGATGACGGAAAGTCATTCTGGGTACTGCGGATGAAGGTTCGCGATCGCATTGTTGCCGATGGAATTGACGACGACAGCTTCGACGCCAGCAATGTCGGTGACTATTTGCAGGCGGCGGAGGTGAATGCGATGCTCGACGATCCAGATGCAGTATTTATCGATATGCGTAACCACTATGAATATGAAGTGGGCCATTTTGAAGGGGCGCTGGAAATCCCGGCAGACACCTTCCGCGAGCAGTTACCGAAAGCCGTGGAAATGATGCAGGAACACAAAGATAAAAATATCGTTATGTACTGCACCGGCGGTATTCGTTGTGAAAAAGCCAGCGCGTGGATGAAGCACAACGGTTTTAACAAGGTTTCGCACATTGAAGGTGGCATTATCGAGTATGCCCGTCGCGCACGTGAACAGGGGCTTCCGGTTCGTTTTGTTGGCAAAAACTTTGTTTTCGATGAGCGGATGGGAGAGCGAATTTCAGATGATGTCATCGCCCACTGTCACCAGTGCGGCACGCCGTGCGACAGCCACACCAATTGCCGTAATGACGGTTGTCACCTGCTGTTTATTCAGTGCCCGGCCTGTGCGCAGAAGTTTAAGGGGTGCTGCAGTGAGCAGTGTAGCGAAGAGAGTGAGTTACCTGAAGATGAGCAACGCCGCCGCCGCGCAGGACGCGAGAATGGCAATAAAATCTTTAACAAGTCTCGTGGCCGGCTGAACACCAAACTGGGTATTCCTGACCCGGAATAATAGTGACACTGGCCCGGTTGCGTTGCCGCAAACCGGGCCGCATGGCAGGTTTATTTCTGCTGCTCGCCTTCGACTGAGATAATCAGCTCAACATCCTGCGATGCCGGGCCGAGATCGGTCGTGATGCCGAAGTCTTTCAGTTTAATCTTGCCGCTGGCTTCAAAGCCTGCACGCTTACCGCCCCAGGGGTCGTCACCCTGACCAATCAGTTTTGCATCCAGCGTCACCGGTTTGGTTACGCCGTTGAGCGTCAGGTTGCCGGTAATATCCAGCCCGTCACCCTCTTTTTTCACCTCGGTTGAGGTGAAGGTTGCCTGCGGGAACTTGGTTACGTTCAGGAAATCACCGCTGCGCAGATGTTTATCACGCTCGGCATGGTTGGTGTCCAGACTGTTGGTATTGATAGTCACGTTGACTTTATCGGCAGCCGGATTTTTTTCGTCAAAACTGAAGGTGCCGTCGAAGTCCTTGAACGTGCCATACAACCAGCTGTAGCCAAGGTGCTGAATACGGAAATTAACAAAAGCGTGTTGACCTTCCTTGTCAATTTTGTAGTCTGCCGCAACGGCAGAACCGGTGGCGAACAGTAACGTTGCGAGAGTGAGTCCCGGCAGGATTTTCTTCATTTTATACTCCAGAGTCAGGCGACGATTTTCCCAGCATGCGCTTGAGGGTGGCGTCTTTATCGATGAAATGATGTTTCAGGGCGGCCAGTCCATGCAGCACTGAAAGCACAACTACGCTCCAGGCCAGCCAAAGATGGATATCACCTGCAAGATCCGCTTGCGACCCGGCATCAGCAAAGGTGGCAGGGACCTCAAACAGGCCAAAAACACTGATGGGTTTACCATCGGCGGTGGAGATCAGATAACCGCTGAAAAGAATGCCAAACAGCAGTAAATAGAGCGCAATATGGGCGACAACGGCACTGACCCGCGTCAGGCGGGAATAGCTTTTTAGCGCTGCCGGAGGAGGCGACAGGCGACGCCAGACCAGACGGACAACCAGCCCCAGCATTAACAGAATACCGATACCTTTATGTATTTCAGGCGCCTGATGGTACCAGCCATCATAATAGCTGAGAGTGACCATCCATAACCCCAGCGCAAACATACCGTATACCACCAGCGCAACAAGCCAGTGAAGGGCCACAGATATAGCGCCATAGCGAGATGGAGAATTACGCAATTGCATTTTATTAACCACGGAGTGCAGTGTGTTAATTTAAAATGGCGTGCTTAAACCAATAATGCAACTTAAAGATAACAAGCGATGAAAATATTTTTCATTGGTCATCTTTTTTGAATAAAAAGAGGGGGTGATGTTCAATGTATTCGTGATTTTTGCGGAGGATAGACCATTTAAGTCTTTGTTTATCAGGTTTTTATCTTAACTTGCTTATTCAAATAATCTGCATTTAATTTGTTTTTATTAAAGTAATGTCAGCAATTGTCAATATTCCATCATTCGGCCCACAGAACATAAATAAGATCAATTAACGCAATAACTCCCCACAGCACGATATATAACATCAGATGTTCACGGACATTATTCACCACAAACAGAAAGAAGCGACGCATGGACTCTCCGAATATCAGGAAAAAGAAAGGCGACCTTCTGGTCGCCCGGCGATTATCCTGCAAAGCGGGCAAGAGAGAATGGTGTTAAATCAAAATTAGTGCGTTCGCCCCGGGCAAACTGGCTGGCGATTTCACCCAGAACCGGCGCAAATTTAAAACCATGGCCGCTCAGACCGGTTATCAACAGCATATTGGGCTGACCCGGCACGGTGTCGATGATAAAGTCCTCATCCGGCGAATTATCATAGGTACAGGCTGCGCCATACAGACAGCCGCCAACACCCGGTAAAAACTGGCGCAAGAAGCCGAAGCATTCAGAACCGTCAGACGCTACTCTGCCAAAGGGAACGCGCTCGCTGGCCTCACTAATCAGCTGTCCGCCGTTGTGTTTACCGATCTTTAGCTCATTCTCCTGGGCGGGGAAACCGTAATATTGCGAGCCATCCGGCATTTCTCCGGTAAAGGCCGGGAAATTGTTCTTTTTGCTGTAGCGGCCATCGGCCTGGAACCAGGCAAACACTTTGCGTAGCGGCTGAACGGGCAGGTCAGGGATCAGTCTGGACACCCAGGTCCCGGCACTGACCAGCAGCTTGCTGCCGAAGAATGTACCTTCCGCTGTTTCAATTGAAACGCCATCCTCCACGGCGTTGATCGCGGTGACCGGGCAGTTAAACAGCTGTGCGCAGCCGGCTTCCCCGGCCAGACGGATCCAGGTCTTGATCGCCAGTTCGCTGCGCAGGAACCCGGAATCAGCTTCGAATAAGCCAATATAGTTCTCAGGTACGCTGATTTCAGGCCAGCGGGCGCTGATTGACGCCGCATCGAGATTTTCCACCGCCAAATCCCATTGCCGGGCACTCTGCGCTACGTTTGCCAGAAATTCGGAATCGGCCGGACCGAGATTAATGACACCGGAACGTTCAAACACGGCTTCACCGCTGTCGGCCGCCAGTTGATCCCACAACTGTTGCGCCCGTAATACCAGCGGCACATAACGTTCACCCTCGCCATAGGCATGACGGATCAGGCGCGTATCGCCGTGGTGGCTGCCTTCCTGATGCGGGGGCAGGTGGGCATCGGTCATCAGCACCTTTAAACCGGCACGCGTTGCATAATAACCCGCTGCCGCACCGACAGAGCCGCTGCCGACGATTACCAGATCGTATTTCATTCTTGTTCTCCAGCGAATGCGTAATCAGGAGGAGTAAATAAGCGCAAGGCGTTATACAAGGCGGGGAAATAAATAAGGCACCCGGTGGGTGCCTGTTGAGTGAATATTGCGCACTATCGCTAATGCCTACGATACTCATTTGCCTGGTATTCGCCTGATTCTATTTTGGCGATGCCCGCTTCCAAAATGGATATAAACTGGCGGGCAACATCTGTCGTTAACCACAACGTCTGACCGACTTCGGTGTCCTGGGAAGCAGGTCTGTTTGGGGTCTGGTAGTGCAATCTCAGCATCAGGGCATCATAGCTATCCACTGTGCTGATATCCCATCCGACTAAAGGATGGGTCTGAATGACTTCATTATTTTTTTCCATCATAACCCCCGTGTAGCGTGTTTAAGGACAACGACTTCTGAGGTTCAATGCATGTTTTCTGAAGCAATTTCAGTATACCAATATTTAACCTAATAGATCTAATAAATAACACTCTGCAACATTTTTTTAAGTGGCGTGGATTTTTTTGAACAACAGGAGGGGGACTTAAACGTTATTTTTAAGCAGGTTAGGCAGGAAATAAGATTTTTACGCAAAAATGAAGACAAAAAAGCCGGGGCGACCCGGCAAGCACAACACAATGTAGAGTATATTAATCGCGAATAAACCAGTCGTCGGCGCTTTCCCAGGTTTCCTGCAAAATTTCACTTATGCGATCTTTATCTTCCTTTGCTGCGCCGAGGACAGAAAGGTTATTTGCGGCGGCATAACGCACCGTAATTGTATTTTCGCGATCGGGATAAGAATTATTCAGACGGCGGGATAATTCACCGGCCAGTGCATCAATGGCACCCGCAGGTAATGGTGTTGTTTTTGCTATAGTGACTTCAATACGCATGGCAGCCCCCTGTAGAAATTACTGTATGTTTATGGGTCTTCCCCTGTTGTGGTGGCTGTTGTAGGCTTTTCGCTGTTGACCCAACAACAGGAGGAAAACCACTTGAA
>NZ_CBFFRJ010000124.1:0-15206 GCF_965644225.1 Phytobacter sp. V91
TTTTATTATCGAGTTCGGTGACCGCCTGGACGGTCACTTCTGAGAAAAGGCATTTACACAGAATCGTGTACAGGGTCGGTGAAGGGGCTTGCTTTTCTCCCTCTCCCTTAGGGAGAGGGCTGGGGTGAGGGGGAGCTGGCGGCGCTGTTCTCCGCTGCTTTATCACTCTGTGCTTCTGCTTCCCGCTCGCGGTTATAGGCTTTTATCCCCTCATACAGGCTGCTCGTTTCGTTGACGATATCGTCAATCAGCCAGCGGCCATTTTCATCCACCAGTGACAGGGTTTGCGTCACCGTTTCCGGACCGTCGCTGAACGGGCGAAAGCGGACAATGGCATCAACGTGCTGGTCGTCATGGGGTACAATGTCCACGCGCTCCAGTACCAGATTGTCATAATCCTGGCAGTTGCAGACCGGGTCATAGTTCAGATAGCCGACATCGCCTTCTGCGGTCAGCTTTTGATCTTCTGCGACGACCTGCATCAGGCGAGAGGAAATGACCTGCTCGTCGCCGGTGGCGTCGAAAACCACCCCAGGCGCATTACTTGCGTAATGCTGGTAGAGCTGTTCCACGCTATGCTGCGGGGACTGCCCCAATGCTGAAAAACTGCACACAATAAGCATTATCAAATATTTTTGCATAGAGGCTTCTTTTTCTGGGGTACGGTGTTCAGAGTAGCATTGCCTTTGGGCGGGCGTAAGCCTCTGCATGCGAAGAGATGTTTATCAGTATTCAGGGAGTGAGAGATGATGAAACGATTCTGGCCTGGCATCATACTGCTGGTATTACTGCAAAGCGGCTGTGTGGCTTACACTCAGTCTCAACCGAGAGTGGAAGGTCAATTGCTGGACAGCGCCGGCAACGCGGTGACGGGGGCTGATATCACGCTGAAAAGTAATGCCCCGGACGCCAGCACAATCACCGACAGCAATGGCTTTTTTGCTTTTCCGGGCGACCATGAATGGTCGTTCTTTTTACCCATTGGCCCCATTGATAAATTAAATCGTTCACAACTGCTTATTGATGCACAAGGTCAACACTACGATATTTTACTCTCCAGCGGTCTGAGCGGCCCCTACGGCTCAGGGCCATCAGAGATGGGCGTGGTGTGCCGGTTACCCTCGTCGCAATTGCTGACGCAGAAGGGGGGGATAACACCGGATATCTGCCAGCAGCGACCCTTTAAAAAAATGCACTGATCCCGCCCGGCTGACTGAACTGACAAACGTTGCCCGGCAATGCGCGCCGGGCGTAAAGGCGCTATCAGTACAGCCCCAGTATTTTCCACCATGCAAGACCGATGGTCATAAATACGGCCTGATTGAACAGGCTGATTAAGAACCCGGTTCGCCACCAGGTGCCGGTCGGTACGTAACCGGCGCCAAAAAGAATAGGGCCGCGCGCGTGGGTATACTGCGTCAGCGAGCAGTAGAGGCTGCTGGTAAACGCCAGCATCAGCGCCATCGGTGCGGCGGGGATATTCAGGTGGATGCCAACGCCGAGGAAGACGGCATACAGCGCGGCGATTTGCGCATTACCGCTGGCAAAAAAGTAGTGGGTATAGAAGTAAGCGGCGTTGAGCAGCAGCAGCACGATCACCCAGCTGGTACCGCCCATCGCATTGCCGATACTTTCGCCTATCACTTCACCGAACCAGGTTGTGAAGCCGAGTTTTTTCAGCTGGTTAGCCATCATCAGCAGGGCAGCAAACCAGATCAGCGTATCCCATGCCCCTTTCTCGCTTTTCACATCTTCCCAGCTTAATACCCCTGAAAGTAGCAGCACCGACAGGCCGACGAAGGATGCCGTTGTCGGATCCACCCCCAGCATATCGCCAAAAATCCACAGTACTAACAGGATCAGGACGGTGCCGAGCATCAGCCATTCGCCACGGTTCATTTTACCCATTAGGGCCAGCTCGCGCTGCGCCAGCACCGGTGCATCCGGGGTGTGTTTGATTTCGGGGCGTGTAATCCAGTAGACCAGCACCGGCACGACGAGCAAGGAGACCAGACCGGGGGCCAGCGCGGCGATAAACCAGCCGCCCCAGGTCAGCGTGACGCCAGCGTTTGCCGCCAGCTTCACCGCCAGCAGGTTGCCGGTATAGCCGGTCATAAACAGCGCGGCGGTCACATCGTTGACGTTGCCGATACAGGTTATTAAAAACGTCCCGATTTTGCTGCGTGACTCATCATCCGGACGTGAGTCAAAGCTACGCGCCAGCGAGTCCGCAATCGGATAGATGACCCCACCGCAGCGCGCGGTATTGCTTGGCATTGCCGGGGCGAGGATCAGATCGGCGAATGCCAGACCGTATGCCAGCCCCAGCGTGCGTTTACCGAGCAGGCGAATCATCTGGAGGGCAATGCGGCGGCCAAGCCCGGTTTTGATAAAGCCCCGGGCAATCATAAAGGCGACAACGATAAGCCAGATAAGTGAGCTGTTGAGTTCGCTCAGCGCGGTAAGGATAGCGCCGTTAGCGTTTTTATCTCCGGCGGCGTAGGTGAGGGCGAACACGGTGATGCCTATAAGACCCACTGCGCCAATGGGCAGAACTTTCGCGACGATCGAGGCAATGGTCGCAACGAAGACAATGGCTGAATGCCATGCGGCGGCGCTAAGCCCTTCCGGCGGAGCAACCTGCCAGAGGCCGGTTGCGATAGCAACGATAATCATTAGTGGAAGCCATCGGACTCCCGACGTGGTTTTTTCAGCCATAAAGTTATCCCTGATAATAGCGCTGTATTGTGTTGATAAATATGGTGACCGCAATAATCAATATGCGTGATTATGTGGTTGCAGATAAATTATGCTGCGCTACAAATGTGAACAAATACACAATAAGTATAGGGGTAAGTTGTTTCCTGATATTTCTGCGGACAGAAAAAAAAGCCCGGCATAGCAGCCGGGCGGGGGAGAAATTCGCAGCGGGTCAGCCGCCGAACTGATCCGGATCGGGGCCAAGACGTTTACTCTGATCCAGTTTGGCGATTTCGCCCAGTTCGTCTTTGTCGAGACGGAAATCCCAGACGTCAAAGTTTTCGGCGATGCGCGACGGGGTGACGGATTTGGGGATCACCACAAGACCGCTGTCGAGATGCCAGCGAATGACGATCTGCGCTGCGGTTTTACCGTACTTATCCGCCAGCTCGCGAATAATTTTCTGCTCAAATACCCCTTCGCCGCCCTGAGCCAGCGGGCTCCAGGACTCGGTCTGGATTTTATGCGTTGCATTCCAGGCGTGCAGCTGGCGCTGTTGCAGCAGCGGGTGCAGTTCAATCTGGTTGATAACCGGGGTGACGTTGGTTTCATCAATCAGTTTCTGCAGATGATGGATCTGGAAATTACAGACGCCGATACTTTTCACCAGCCCCTGCTGTTGCAGTTCGATCATCCCCTGCCAAGCTTCGACAAAGTGATCGATGGCGGGAACCGGCCAGTGCATCAACCAGAGATCCACATAATCAAGCTGGAGTTTCTCAAGGCTTCTCTTTAATGCTTCATGGGGACGCTGCTGGTCGTCATTCCACAGTTTAGTGGTGATAAACAGCTCATCACGCGGGACACCCGCGCTTTTTAGCGCCTCGCCCACACCGTCTTCATTTTTATACGCGGTCGCGGTATCGATGGAGCGATAACCCACTTCCAGCGCTTTGTGAATGGCGGAAACCACTTCCTCATTACCCGCTTTCCACACGCCGAGACCCAGCTGCGGCATCAGATTGCCATCAGCAAGTTTAATCACGGTTGGATGTGTCATGCATGCCTCCTCTATGAACTTACCGGGACGAGTCCCGGTAAGGTTGTGTGCATTAAGTCTGGACGAAAAGTCCAAAAACGAAAGGCGAGGGTGTAAAAAGCTTAGCGGGCCGCTTCGTAAATGCGACGGCTGACATCCAGGGTAATATCCTGATGTTCGCCAAGTTTTGTCATGCCGTGCTCTTCCAGTTTTGCCAGCAGAGCCGGGATAGAACTGCCATCCAGGCCGTAGCCGGAGAGGCGAGTCGGTACGCCCATTTGCTCGAAGAAGTGACGGGTGGCTTCGATAGCGGCATCAATACGCGCATCTTCGGAGCCTTCGGTGATGTTCCATACACGTTCGGCATACTGCAGCAGCTTGCCACGTTTGGTATCACGTTTTTCGTTCCACAATGCCGGCAGAACGACTGCCAGCGTCTGGGCGTGATCCAGACCGTGCATCGCCGTCAGTTCATGACCCAGCATATGGGTTGCCCAGTCCTGCGGCACGCCTGCGCCAATTAAACCGTTCAGCGCCTGGGTTGCCGCCCACATGACGTTGGCGCGCACATCGTAGTTTTCCGGTTCCTGCAACGCTTTCGAGCCTTCTTCAATCAGCGTCAGCAGAATGCCTTCGGCGAAACGATCCTGAATTTTGCCATTCACCGGGTAAGTGACGTACTGCTCAACGGTATGCACAAAGGCATCAACCACGCCGTTAGCAACCTGGCGCGGCGGCAGGGTGTAGGTGTAAACCGGATCGAGAACGGCGAAGACCGGCTGAACGTGTTCATTCATAAATGCCTGTTTGTCGCCGGTGGTTTTACGCGAGATAACAGCGCCGCTGTTGGATTCAGAACCTGTTGCCGGCAACGTCAGCACGGATCCCATCGCAATGGCGCTGGTGATGTTGCTGCCGTAGGTTTGCAGAATTTCCCAGGGATCCACGCCGTCGGCATAATGCGCTGCCGCCGCGATAAACTTGGTGCCATCGAGCACCGAACCGCCGCCAACGGCCAGCAGGAAGGTAATGTTCTCATCTTTGGCGATTTTTACTGCTTTCATCAGCGTTTCATAAGACGGGTTCGGCTCAATACCGCTGAACTCACGAACATCCAGACCTTCCAGCGCGCTGTAAACCTGATCCAGCACACCATTTTTCTTCACGCTGCCGCCGCCATAGGTGATAAGTACGCGTGCGCCAGAAGGAATCTGTTCACGCAGGCTGGCAATTGCGCCCTGGCCAAACAGAATGCGGGTGGGGGTATGAAGATTGAAATTGTTCATTGCTCGTTCCCTTAATGTGGGTAAAAAACGGGGAGGCGCAGATAACGGCCTGATGGTGACCATTGTGGACAGCATTTGCTCGCCTCTCAATGCACATTCCTGCCGATGTCTTGCCCATTTCTACTTAGCACTGGAGAAAGTAAATAAAACTGCGCACACTGATATCGTCGTAAAAAGTATCCGGAGCGAGAAAAAATGAACCGTGAAGAGATTTGTCTTCAACTGACTGATACAATTAAATTTCTGAAAAATAAAGAAAATAAATCTGGTGAGTTACTTCGCAATGTCTCTCTATGGTACGGCACTCAACCCGCTGCACGAACGCCAGTGATGTACCAGCCGGGGATCGTTTTTCTCTTTTCAGGTCATAAAATTGGCTATATCAATGAGCGTGTATTCCGCTATGACACCAATGAGTATTTGCTCCTGACGGTACCTTTACCCTTTGAATGTGAAACCTTCGCGACAGAAGCCGTTCCGCTGGCAGGTATTCGCCTGAATGTGGATATTCTTGAACTTCAGGAACTGCTGATGGATATCGGCGAAGATGAACTCTTCCAGCCCTCGATGGCCTCAAGCGGGATTAACTCAGCCACGCTGTCTGATGATATTCTCTGCGCCATTGAGCGCCTGCTGGACGTGATGGACAGGCCGCTGGATGCCCGTATTCTCGGTAAACAGATTATTCGCGAAATTCTCTACCATGTCCTGCTCGGGCCAGGCGGCGGCGCGTTGCTGGCGCTGGTGAGCCGTCAGACCCACTTTAGCCTTATCAGCCGGGTGCTCAAACGCATTGAAAGTCAGTACACGGAAAATCTGAGCGTTGACCAGCTGGCAGCGGAAGCCAATATGAGCATTTCGGCGTTTCATCACAATTTCAAATCCGTCACCAGCACCTCGCCGTTGCAGTACCTGAAATCCTTCCGCCTGCACAAAGCCCGAATGCTGATGATCCATGATGGTATGAAAGCCAGTGCCGCAGCGATACGCGTCGGTTATGAGAGCCCCTCCCAGTTTAGTCGTGAGTTTAAGCGCTACTTCGGCGTGACGCCGGGAGAAGATGCGGCAAGGATCCGCATGATGCAGGGCGTCTGACAGACCGCAGCGGATCCCAACGGCTGGGTTATTGCCCTTTCTCTTGATTTCAGACAATCGGCAAATCGTTATGTATTGATATATATAACGACTTGTCGCTATCGAAGAAAGCGGATGATCTTTATTCCTCAACACCAGATAGACCAGTGGTTGCTGGAAGATATCCAGGGGGGCGATCTCACCACCCGGGCGTTAGGTATTGGCGACGCCGCAGGCCTGATGACCTTCGCTCATCGCCAGGGAGGATGCGTCAGCGGGATAGTGCCAGCGCTGCATATGCTGCGCACCCTTGGACTTGACGCCTGGAGTGATGTCCGCGATGGCGATACCCTGCAGCCCGGTCAACCACTCTTGCAGGCTCGCGGCAGCGCAGAAGCATTGCATCAGGGCTGGAAGGCGGTACAAAACGTGCTGGAGTGGAGCTGTGGCGTGTCCGGCTATCTTGCCCGGATGCTGACTCTGCTGCGCCAGCATGTACCCGACGGGCAGATTGCCTGTACGCGTAAAGCCATCCCTGGCACCCGGTTGCTGGCGATGCAGGCGGTACTTGCCGCGGGGGGAATTATCCATCGCGCAGGCTGTGCGGAAACGGTGCTGCTGTTTGCCAATCACCGCCGCTTCTGGCAGCCCTGCGAAGACTGGCAGGGGATGATCCAGCGGCTGCGAATGGCCTGTCCGGAAAAGAAAATCGTGGTTGAGGCGGATACGCCCGACGAGGCGCGTGATGCTTTGCTGGCCGGGCCGGATGTGCTGCAACTGGATAAATTTACCCCTGAGCAGGCCCGCGATGTTGCCGAACTGGCCCGTGGGTCGTCCTGCACGCTGGCGGTAGCCGGGGGGATCACTCTAGGGACACTGCCTGACTTTCTCTCCTGCGGCATCAAACTTTTCATTACCTCTTCGCCTTATTACGCCAGTCCGGCGGATATCAGCGTCACCCTGACGGCGGTTTAACCTGCCACCTGTTTATGAGGACGGTTTCATGAAGTCAGTAAAATGTTTACTTTCCGGCCTGCTGCTGTGCTGGAGCTTTTTCGCCACGGCGGCCGATCTTCATCTTTATGCCGGGGCCGGGTTACGCATGCCCGTCGATGAAATAGTGGCCCGTTTTGAGAAAGAGACCGGTCACCACGTTACGGTGGAATACGGCGGTTCCGGGCAGATCCTCGCCCGCTTTCAGCTCACCGGCCAGGGCGATCTTTTTCTGCCTGGCTCTGCGGATTATGTGGAAAAGATTGCCGCCAAGGGCAAAGTGGTCGCCGCATTTCCACTGGTGCACCACACGCCGGTGATGGCTATTCGCAAAGATAAAGCTGCGGGCATTACCTCCTATGCGGATCTGGCGAAAAGCCATCTCAAACTCGGGATGGGCGATCCGCAGGCCATTGCCCTGGGCAAAAGCGGTGAGAAGCTATTAACGCTCTCTGGCTATGGCGAGCCATTGCGGGAAAAAGTGGTCGTCCGGGCCGCGACCATTAAGCAACTGGTGATGTATTTACTCAATGGCGATGTTGATGCGGCGGTGATTGGGCGTACGGATGCGGTGAAAAATAAAGAGACACTGGTTCTCCTGCCGACGCCGGAAGGCACACCGGATGAAATAGCCACTCTGGCGCTCCTGAATACCAGTAAACATCCGGATGAAGCACGCCAGCTCGCAGCCTGGTTTAGCTCGGCTGCGGGGATTAAGGTGTTTACGGATATGGGCTATCTGCCAATTGATAAATAGCAGGCCATGGTCAGAAGTATGGCGAAACTGGCGCTGCTGCCGCTTGGGCTACTGCTGATACTGGTTATGGGCTCTTTGCTGTCGCTGGTATTCGAGCTGGATCTGCCCACGCTGATTCTGGTGCTCAGGCAACCCGAGCTGCATTTCGCCATTCTGCTGTCGCTGGCGACCGCGTCGCTTTCACTGCTGCTGTCATTGCTGATTGGCATACCTGCAGGCTGGGCTATGGCCCGGATGACGTTCAGAGGTAAGGGCGTCATCGACATGCTGCTGGATATTCCACTGGTCACGCCGCCGCTGATTGTCGGTATCGGGTTATTGCTTTTACTGGGTCAGCGTGGGCCTGTTGCGCCGCTTATACCCGAATTGCCTGCACTTTTGTTTTCCCCGGTTGGCGTCGTTATCGCGCAGACCTACGTTGCCAGCGCCATCGTATTACGTTCAGCCAGCGCGGCATTTTCCTCCATCGATCCGGCGTTTATCAGCACCGCCTGGAATATGGGACTGACGCCGTTGCGCACTCTGCTGCTGGTGGAAATTCCTCTCTGCTGGCACTCACTCCTTGGGGGCGGCGTGCTGGCGCTGGCCAGAGCGTTGGGGGAGTTTGGCGCAACCCTGATGCTGGCGGGCGCTGTTCGCCTGAAAACAGAAACGTTGCCGATGGCGGTCTGGCTGAATATCGCCAGTGGTGATTTTTCTCTCGCCATTGGCTGCGCGTTAATGCTGATTCTGCTGGCGGCATTACTGCTTATTGTTCTGCATCGGGTGCAG
Source organism: Phytobacter sp. V91 (assembly GCF_965644225.1). NCBI lineage: Bacteria > Pseudomonadati > Pseudomonadota > Gammaproteobacteria > Enterobacterales > Enterobacteriaceae > Phytobacter > Phytobacter sp. V91. The sequence continues at coordinate 8,621 of NZ_CBFFRJ010000124.1, forward strand.
CATGCGTATAAGGAAGAACGTCATGTTGAGCGTTGAGGGATTGGGTACGCGGGCGTTTCGTGACCTCGGGTGTTATGTGTCTGAGGGCAGTTGCACCGCCATCACCGGGCCGTCCGGGAGTGGAAAAACCACGCTGCTTAATGCGATTGCCGGCACGGTGCCTTATACCGGGACGATCCGTTTCGCCGGGAAAAGTATCAATGGCCTACCGCCCTGGCGACGCCCGTGCCGCTATCTCAACCAACGTTTATATCTGTTTCCTTATTTGACGGTCGCGGGCAATCTCGGGCTGGCGCAATACGCGGCCGGATTGCCGGGGTCGAAGTCAGCGCAAATGGCGATGCTGGAAGAGATGGGCATCGCGCACCTGGCGCACTGCTATCCCCGGCAGATTTCCGGCGGCGAGCAGCAGCGGGCGGCGCTGGCCAGAGCAATGGTTTCACATCCCCGCTTATTACTGCTTGATGAGCCGTTTTCCAGCCTCGACTGGGACATTCGTCGCCATCTGTGGACGGTGGTGAAAAACCTGCGTCAACACGATGTGACTATTTTGCTGGTGACCCATGAACCACTGGAGGTTGAGGCGCTGGCAGACACACAGTGGGCGTTTGGTGAAGACGGGCTAAGGGAACAGCAGATTTAACAGGGAAGCAGGGCGCTTCCCTTGCCGAGACGCTTAAGGATCAGGCGCTACAGTATTTTTTCTTCACCACCACCACCAGGGTTCCCACCAGGCCTGCGACCAGCAGGAATACCGGCAGGATCATCAGGAAAGTCATCACCTGGTCTTCATGGCGTTTCACAAACGGGATCATGCTGATGGCATAACCCAGCGTGGTAATAATCCCCACCCAGAGCAGCGCGCTCAGCCAGTTGAAAAGCTGGAAACGTTGGTTGGATAACCCGGAGATGCCCGCCATGGTCGGCAGAAGGGTGCGGATAAACGCCAGGAAACGGCCAGCCAGCAACGCCAGTAAACCGTGTCTGTCGAACATACAGGTTGCGCGCTGGTGATACTTGTCAGGCAGTTGCGCCAGCCAGCTTTTCACCACACGCGTGTTGCCCAGCCAGCGGCCTTGCAGATAGCTTAACCAGCACCCCAGGCTTGCTGCGGAGGTGAGTATAAGCACCGTTGAAATGTAATCCATACAGCCACGGGCAATTAATGCGCCCGCCAGCAAAAGCAGGCTGTCACCCGGCAAGAAGGAGGCAGGAAGCAATCCATTTTCCAAAAAGAGTGTGGCAAACATCACGAAGTAAACGACGCCAACAACATGTGGATTCGCCAGCGCGGCAAAGTCGTGTTGCCAGAGCGCCGCGATAATGTCTTGAAATACAGCCATGGACTTTCCTGTGGTACCGCATAGAAGAAGCTATTGTACGCGTTTATTGCCCGAAACACCTTGATCCCGGGCGCAATTAATACAGAGCAATCTGCTGGCATAATCAGAATTTTTAACCAGCCTCGTTAATCTACACGATACGCTGGAAGCCTGCTTCTAAATCCGCAATTAAATCATCCACATTCTCCAGGCCAATATGCAGGCGGATCAGTGTGCCGCTGAAGTCGGCTTCCCCTTCAGGACGGATAGCAGCGATCTGTTCCGGCTGATTTGCCAGAATCAGTGACTCAAAGCCGCCCCAGGAGTAGGCCATCGCAAACAGAGAGAAGTTATCGAGATAAGCAGCCATCTCCTGATCGTTCAGGCGTTTGTTGAGGATAAAAGAGAAGAGACCGCTGCTGCCGCTAAAGTCGCGTTTCCAGAATTCATGGCCTTTGCTGCCAGGCAGCGCCGGGTGGTTAACGCGCGTTACCTGTGGATGTGTTGCCAGCCACTCGGCCACTTTCACACTGCTTTCATGATGCTGGCGCAGACGTACGCCGAGTGTGCGCAGACCGCGACTGGTCATATAAGCGGTATCGGCATCAACCATTTGCCCCATCAGATAGGCATTCTCACGCAGTTGCGGCCAACAGCGGTCGTTGGAGACGGCGGTACCGATCATGCCATCAGAGTGACCAATCAGATATTTAGTGGCTGCCTGAATCGAGATATCAATACCGAAATCCAGCGCTTTAAACAAAATACCGGCCGCCCAGGTGTTATCGATCATGATGATGGCGTCGGGCGCCACACTTCTGACGGCCTGAACGATAGCAGGCACATCGTGAACTTCCATGGTGATAGAGCCCGGTGATTCGAGGAACACGATGCGGGTGTTGGGTTGAATAAGCTTTGCGATATCTGCGCCAATCATCGGATCGAACCAGCCGGTGGTTACCCCCAGTTTGGCGAGGATTTTACTGCAAAAATCCTGGGTTGGTTCGTAAGCGCTGTTCGTTACCAGGATATGATCGCCCTGTTCAACAAACGCCAGAATCGTGTTAGCGACGGCGGCGGCACCGCAAGGAAACAGTGCGCAACCCGCGCCGCCTTCCAGTTCACACATGGCCTCCTGCAAAGAGAAATGCGTCAGGGTGCCGCGACGGCCATAAAACAGCTCTCCTTTGGCGCGATTACGGGTGGCGTGCTTTTTGGCTTCGACACTATCGAAAACCAGGGAAGAGGCGCGTTGAATTACGCTGTTGACCGATCCCTGAGTGTACTTCTTGCTGCGCCCTGCATGCACCAGAGCGGTATCCATTTCTTTTGCCGTCATGTTCGCTAACCTGTTTTTATACGTCTGGATGTCCAGACTACCATGATTGCTGAATGATGCACCGTCGGGCGAAATATAAAGCATAAAATTTTCTCAATATATCCATCAGGATATTTTTACTGCGTAAGCGCAAAGAAAAAGAGGGGATATTGATGCACTATGTAAATACTAATGAGAACTACTATCAATTCGACGACGATTTGATATTATTGCGCCTAAGATTTTGTGATATGCGTCCTGGAGATACACAGTGGGTAATAATTTGATGCAGACGGATCTTTCCGTCTGGGGTATGTATCAACACGCCGACATCGTGGTTAAGATTGTGATGATCGGGTTGATTCTGGCATCAGTGGTTACATGGGCCATCTTCTTTAGTAAGAGTGTGGAACTTATTACACAAAAACGCCGCCTTAAGCGTGAGCAAAAACTGCTCTCTACTGTTCGCTCTTTGGATCAGGCCAGCGAAACCTCCTCTTCCTTCCACGCAAGAAGCCTGAGCACTCAGTTAATAAACGAAGCGCAAAACGAGCTTGAGTTATCTGAAGGTAGTGAAGATAACGAGGGTATTAAAGAGCGTACCGGTTTCCGCCTTGAGCGTCGTGTTGCGGCAACGGGCCGCCATATGGGGCGTGGTAATGGCTATCTGGCGACCATCGGCGCCATCTCTCCGTTTGTGGGTCTGTTTGGTACGGTGTGGGGCATCATGAACAGCTTCATCGGTATTGCCCAGACGCAGACCACTAACCTCGCTGTTGTTGCTCCAGGTATCGCGGAAGCGCTGCTGGCAACGGCGATTGGTTTGATTGCCGCAATCCCGGCGGTAGTTATCTATAACATCTTCGCGCGTATGATCGGCAGCTATAAAGCGATGTTGAGTGATGTTGCCGCGCAGGTTCTGTTGCTGCAAAGCCGTGATCTGGACCTGGCTGCCAGCGCGTCTGCAAAACCTGTCCATACTGCCCAGAAATTACGAGTAGGTTGATGCCCCATGGCAATGCGTCTTAACGAAGATCTGGACGATAATGGCGAAATGCATGAAATCAACGTTACGCCGTTTATCGACGTAATGTTGGTTCTGCTGATTATCTTTATGGTGGCGGCGCCGCTTGCCACCGTAGATGTGAAAGTGAATCTGCCGGCCTCTTCCAGTCAGCCGCAGCCCCGTCCGGAAAAACCGGTTTATCTGTCCGTCAAAGCCGATAACTCAATGTTTATCGGTAACGATATGGTCACGGATGAAACCATGGTCAGTGAGCTGAATGCGGTTACTGAAGGGAAGAAAGATACCACTATCTTCTTCCGCGCTGATAAGACCGTCGACTACGAAACCATGATGAAGGTGATGGATACGCTGCACCAGGCGGGCTATCTCAAGATTGGCCTTGTGGGCGAAGAAGTCGCTGCGGCAAAGTAATTTTTAATCAGCACGATTCTGCACGATACAGAGGCTGGCCATGTGCCAGCCTTTTTCTTTTTGCCATTACCTCTGGCGTAAAATACCCTAATTTAAGTGTGGCTAAATATTGTTTTAATTATTTTAAAATGCGTAACGGCGAGGGTTTATCTCCGCAGGATATTTAAGGAAATATGCGGCTTAAGGGCGTGGGGATTTAGCCCCTGGAGGCGTGGGTTGTAATTGCGTGACGTTGTCGACGGAGGGCTCTGCTTTTTCTTCCAGCGCGACGGTTGTAACGACGGACGTGCGGTACTCTTCGTCAGCAAGCTTACGGCTGATTCGCAGCGTGGCGGTTTCTCTGGCGAGAATATACTGATAATTGGCTTCCAGCCGGGCCATTATTTTTTCCAATAGTTCGGGATGCTCATTGATGATGGCATCGATGGTGGCGCCGTAGATCTCTTCCTTAACCTGAATGGCATAGATTTCCCGGCGGTTTTGCCATTTCAGGCGCACCAGCGCAGCAGGAATCGACACCAGCTCATGAGCGATACGCTGGATAGTGGCATTCTTGCTTTGAATTAAGGCTTCAATATTTTGCTTTAAGATAAATTCGTCGCTTTTATGGTTGTCGTAAACCAAATAAACGTCGTTATCTTTTACTTCATTCACGTCACTCATCCCCAAGCTTATAAAACAAAGGCATATCTTTTTCGCGGGTAATGAGATTAAGCCAAATTTCATTTCCCGCTTCATTAATTTCGGAGGTCTTCTCAGCAATAATTTTACTTAATGCCTGGGCGTCAATCTCGCCCTCAGCCTGCAAATCATTAAGCAGTCTGGCAAAACTTTCGATTTTAACGACACGATATAATCGGTCTTTTATATGACGGTCTCGTTCTTCAAGTAACATATTCCGCGATTGTCCTGTTCGGGTAACATTGGCTAATATGTCGCTGGCATAATCAGAGAGTGTTCTTTTTCCCTGAGTTAAATTACTGTCTTTTTCTGCTTCATCAGGTACGGATTCAACAGCGGAAATGTGAAAGCGAGCCGGGACCAGATTCTCGGGCAGCATTTCTAATATCCTTTAATATCAACAGGGTGGGGTAAGTCAGGGCGTGAGGTTCGTTGACAATATCATGGCGCACTTTTAAAATCAAAAAAAAATGGAGCCTGCCTATGAACAGTATTTTTTATTCTGTTGTTGCTTTATTGCTGCTGACCGGCGGTGTGCTTTTATTGATGCGCGATTACAATAAACAAGCGCCAGGTAGTGATGCTCAATTGCCGCCAGCCCAAACCAATCCTTTATCAAAAGAGGAAGGGGAAGACCATTTCTCAATGCTAATGAATGCGATTACGCCTGTCTGGTACTGGCGAGTTAACCATGAATATATCGATTTCCTCCATGCGACCATTAAACGAATGAACATGGCGGAGTTAAATAGTGTTCCTGGATTATTCGAGGCCCAGCGGCGCTGTAGCGATCTCAATTCAGCGGTGTATAAGTATTATGACAATATAAAAAAACGCTGTCTGAATGGCGAAAAAGTACTGCATTCGGATCTGGATGTGCTCAATCTGCGCCAGTGTTTCCGCGAGTTCAGCATGGAGGCTTACCCTGAGCTGGTGGTGCTGGTGTGGCCGGAGTACAAGCGCCCGTGGATAACCCCAGTTGATGTGTAGCTATTGCGTTGGTTTATCGTTGGTATAGTGTTGTAATTTGATGGTCTGGCTGCGGTATACTGGCCGCTGTTAACGTTATCGAAAAGGACACTATGGAACGATTTCTTGAAAACGCAATGTATGCCTCGCGCTGGTTGCTCGCCCCGGTTTACCTTGGCCTGTCTCTCGCACTGCTTGCTCTGACAGTTAAATTTTTTCAGGAGATTTTTCATGTTCTGCCTAACATCTTCAATCTGGCAGAAGCCGATCTCATTCTGACAATATTGTCGCTGGTCGATATGACGCTGGTAGGCGGATTACTGGTGATGGTGATGTTCTCCGGTTATGAGAACTTTGTCTCCCGGCTTGATATATCCCCTGAAAAAGAGAAGCTCAACTGGCTGGGCAAAATGGACGCCAACTCGCTGAAAAGCAAAGTGGCCGCATCCATTGTTGCTATCTCTTCGATTCACCTGTTGCGGATATTTATGGATGCGCAAAACGTCCCGGACAGCAAGCTGATGTGGTATGTGATAATCCATCTCACCTTCGTGCTGTCGGCGTTTTTGATGGGGTATCTGGACCGGATGACCCGGGACAAAGGCTAAAAGCTAAAAGCTAAAAGCTAAAAGCTAAAAGCTAAAAGCTAAAAGCTAAAAGCTAAAAGCTAAAAGCTAAAAGCTAAAAGCTAAAAGCTAAAAGCTAAAAGCTAAAAGCTAAAAGCTAAAAGCTAAAAGCTAAAAGCTAAAAGCTAAAAGCTAAAAGGGAGCCTGCGCTCCCTTTCAGATTGCTGACGAACCCCACGTTTTTCGTGGGGTTTTGTTTTTGTAGCGACCGCAGGTCGCGATCGCGATATTT
>NZ_CBFFRJ010000125.1:0-15068 GCF_965644225.1 Phytobacter sp. V91
TACAGCTCAGCTAAGGTAAGGCTAATACAGATAAGGACTCCACTGAACCCCACCGATTAAATCGCACCTTCCCTAAAGCCCACCACCACGCCCATCCAGCGGGAAAAATGAACATGCTCTTTGAGTAACATTGCGGCCATCACCAGAGTAAAGAGCGGGGCGGCATAGCTGATGGCGGTGGCATCCGCGAGGGAAATATAAACCAGCGCCAGGTAGTTAAAGTACATGCCGCCGGTGCCGGAAAAACCGCGAATCAGATGACCGAAGACATTTTTAGTTTTAATACTCTGGAGGATGCTGCCCTGAATTTTGAGCCATAACAGCAGTGGGAAGAGGGCGACAAAGGAGCGGAAAAATATCACTTCTCCGGTGGGAATGCTGCCATTTAAGCCTTTTACACATGCCAGCATTAATGTCGCGCACAGCGCTGACATGATCTTTAGCAACACGCCAAGTTTGGCATTCATTCTCTTACCTTATCGATTTCACGGCTTACAGGTTGCTACCAGCACCTACCTTAGAACGCCCGGAAATACAGGTGATAAGATAAATTCCCTCTGGTTGAATCGCGTTTTCTTATCGCTAAGTCCAGGGGATCCATTGTGATGTCGGTCATATAAATTATGTATCCCGCTACAGGGTTTCCCTCTTATACCGTCAAAAACAAAGACCGTATATTCGTGATTACAGGGTCCGCCGTCCCGAAAAAAATTTGGCGATAAACAGCATGTATTCAACGAATTAACACTTTGGGGAAAACAAAGATGACCGCGAAAAAACGCACTGCCGCCGTTCTGCTACCGCTGTTGCTTGCCTGTACCAGCGCGCAGGCGGATCTTCTTTCGGATATCACTGCACGAGGTGATTTGAAATGTGCGGTCTATTCCGATGTGCCGCCGTTTTCCTCGCCGGACGTAAAAACCCGCCAGTTAGCCGGGATGGATGTTGACCTCTGTACTGCGCTTGCGCAGCAGATGGGGCTGAAATTAACCCTCGTGCCGACCTCGGTCGAAGCCCGTATTGCGGTTATCGCCACCGGGCGAGCCGACGTACTTATCGCCAATCTTGCCTACACCAAAACCCGCGGCAACCAGATCCAGTTCAGCGACCCTTACTATGTGGCAAAAGAGATGCTGCTGGTAAAACAAGCCAATGCGGATAAAACCCTGGAAGACTTTAAAGGCAAACGTATCAGCGCCACCAAAGGCACCACCTCTGAACAATCCATCCACCTGAAAGGGGGCAAAGCGGTGACCTTCCAGGATTCCGCATCAGCCTTCCTCGCGCTGGAGCAGAATAAAGTGGTGGGCTTTGTGACCAACACCATGACCGGAATCAAAATGATCTCTCAGGCCAAAAAAGACGGTGTTGAGCTTGCGATGATCAAAGAGCCGATGGCGCTCGAACCCATTGGTATTGGCATGAAACGTGATGAACCTGCGCTGCTGGCCGCCGTCAACAAGGGGCTGAAAACCATGGATGACAATGGCACCATCGATAAAATCTGGGACACCTGGATTGGGCCAAATACCGAATACAAAATGGTGCGCGAAGAGCGCGTCCAGCCCCTGGCAAACCTCAAATTCGAACCGCTGGAATAAATCATGGCGTGGTTAGAGCACCAGGCCGTTGTTTCTCTCGCCGCGGATGTCACGCTCTCCACGATGGGGAGCCGAGCCTGGCTGGTGGAAGCGCCGGGCGATTTTAGCCTGGCCGCCCAGCGGCGTATCTGGTCGCTGGCGCAGAGGCTTTCCCACTGCGATGAGGTCGAATCGCTGATCCCCGGCGTGACCAACCTGCTCGTGCTGCTTAAGCAGACGCCGGAGGACGTCGGGGCCTTTCCCCGTCGCCTGCGCGAATACTGGCAGCAGGCGCAGGAGCTGCACCCGCAGGGGCGGCTCATTGAGATCCCGGTCCATTACGGCGGTGAGCTGGCAAGCGATCTGGAGGCGGTTTGCCGTCACACCGGCCTGCGCCCGGCGGAGGTGATTCGTCGCCATCATCAGGGGCAATACACCGTGGTGGCGTTGGGCAGTGCGCCGGGGTTTGGTTATCTGCATGGCCTCGATCCACTACTTGCCACGCCGCGCAAAAAAGTGCCTTCGCTCAATATGCTTAAAGGCACGGTCACCATTGGCGGGCCGCAGACCGGCGTGTCGGTGCTCACGGGCCCCAACGGCTGGAATGCGATCGGTTATGCCGAGATAGAGGTGTTTGATCCCAACAAAGCAAACCCGGCGCTGATGGCCCCTGGAGACAGCATCCGCTTTTTACCCGAAAGGATTGAACTGTGATTGAGATTGAGCGTACCGGCGCGCTGAACACGGTGCAGGATCTGGGTCGCCGTGGTTTTCGTCATCTGGGTGTCTCGGTGAGCGGCGCCATGGATCCCCTGGCGTTGCGGGCGGGCAATATTCTGCTTGGCAACGACGACAATGCTGCGGCTATTGAGGTGCAGGTTTTTCCGTTGCGGGTGCGCTTTCACAAGAGTACCGCCATTGCGCTGACGGGCGCCGATTGCCGCGCACGGCTGGATGATGTCGATCTGCCGCCCTGGTGGGGCTGTCGTGTGGAAAAGGGGCAGGTGCTGGAGATGCGCTACCCGCGCAGCGGATCACGGGGCTACCTGTGTGTGGCTGACGGAATAAACGTGCCTGAAGTGCTGGGGTCACGCAGTACTGCGCTGCGCGGGAGTTTCGGCGGTTTTGCCGGGCGACCGCTGATGCCCGGCGACAGGCTAACGGCGGGGATGGCTTCACCGGCATCGCTACCGGCCGGAGGGCTGGGTATTGAGCCCCCGGAGCTGGCGATGCGCGAGGTCTTTGCCCCGGCGCAGGAGGCGGTGGTGCCGATCCGTGTGATCCCCTCGGGTGAATACGATTTGTTTGCTGCCGATCATCAGCGTTTCTGGCGTCAGCCCTGGCAAATTTCCCGGCAAAGTAACAGAACCGGCTATCGTCTTTCCGGCGAGCCCATTTTCCCGTCACAAACCATTGAGATGCGCTCTTATGGCCTGATCCCGGGCATCGTGCAGGTGCCGCCTGCCGGGGAACCCATTATTCAACTCAGTGATGCCAACACCGCCGGCGGTTACCCCAAAATCGCCTGCGTGATTGAAGAAGATCTCTGGCGGCTCGGTCAGCTACAGGCCGGGCAGTCCATTTTATTCATCAACAGCGACGCCCGGCAGGCCATTGTTGCCCGCCAGGCGATTGAGCGCTGGCTGGGGCGACTGGGGGATTTTTCCCGCTCCTTCGCCACCATCAACGGGTAACACAAGATGATCAAAATAGATGTGAACGCCGATATGGGCGAGGGCTTTGGCGCGTGGCGCATGTGCGATGACGAGGCGCTGATGCAGGTTGTCTCGTCGGCGAATATCGCCTGTGGATTTCATGCCGGCGACCCGGCAATGATGACCCAGATGGTGCGGCTGGCGAAAGTCCGCGGTGTGGGCATTGGCGCACATCCGGGCCTGCCCGACAAGCAAGGTTTTGGCCGTCGTGAAATGGCGTTCAGTGCCGAGGAAATTTGCCAGCAGGTGGTTTATCAGATTGGCGCCATTACGGCGATCGCCAGAAACGAAGGGGTCAGGGTTTCCCATGTCAGCTTTCATGCGGCGATGGGCAATATGATCAATCGGGATGAAGCCCTTGCGCTGTTGGTGCTACAGGCCATCTATCGCCTTGATCCGACGCTGATTATTTTTTGCCAGGCCGATACAATTATTGAGCGGGCGGCAATAAAAACGGGATTGCCGAGCCTGACGTTGTTCCTTGCCGATCGTGCCTGCGATGCCGCAGGCCGTCTGGTGCCACGAGGTAAACCGGGCGCGGTAATCAAAGAAGAAGGTGCGGTGCGCGGGCGTGTGCGCCAGTTTTTGCAGGAAGGTACGGTGACCACCGTTGAGGGGTATCATCTCCCGGTGCGCGCCCGTTCGATTCTGATCCATAGCGATACGCCAGGATCCCTGGCGCTGGCGAAGATTGTACGCAGCGAGATTGAGGCCTGCGGCGCGGTGGTCGCACCGGCAGCGGAGGTGCTGGCGCAATAGGGTTGTTATGTCCCGGGAAGATCCACCGACAATATTCTGTGAAGCTGATTCATATCCACCGAGAAAAGCTCAATTTCCTGAGAAAGTTTTAGCTGAAAATGGCGGCTGACTTGTAGCCTGTGGGCCAGCCAAAAGCTGGCCGTAGACAGCTTTTGACTACGGGGTGAGGGCATAAACGGATGAACTGCATTTTCCGTTGACAAGCGTCAACACCAGTGTCAGGATAGCATTGTCGGAGGCGAATGAATAAACATCCGAACAAGTATATTCAAGCAGCCATTGAATATGCTTTGAGTAAAGGCTGGGTTTGGGTTTCACCGGGCGGTTCTGCCCACTGCTTTTGCAAACTGCGTTGTGGTAATCCAGAAGGTGAGCACCAGGATCACCAAATGAGCGTATGGTCCACGCCGGGAAATGCGGAGAACCATGCTAAGCAAATCAGGCGCAAAGTAGAGCATTGCCCTTGATTTTGCCCGGTAAGGAGTGGCGACAACCACTTCTTACCGAGTGAATGAATACGCTGAATACTAAATAAAAAAGAGGCATTATGGCGCTTTATAATTTCACTCTGACACTCTCAGGCGTAACCAATGAGGTCGAAGGACTGGAAGATGCGCTGTACGCAAGCGGCTGTGATGATGCGCTGCTGTGCGCATACGGAAACTCTGTATACCTTGAATTCGACCGTGAAGCGGATTCCCTGGATGAGGCTATCGCATCCGCAGTTGAAAATATCGAATCAGCCGGAATCGGCGCTATTGTTGAATCTGTAGATTCTGCCCTTGTCGGTTTGAGCGATATTGCTGAAATGACAGACATGTCCCGCCAGGCGATTACGATGCTGAAAGATGGCACCCGCGGCGGCGGCGACTTCCCTTGCCCTGTTCAACGAATTAAAGGTCAGTCTCCACTTTGGGATTGGGCTAACGTTGCTGAATGGCTGTTAAAGAACGGGCGACTAAAAGCGGGTAGTGAACTGGTTATTAACGCTCGCGTCTTAAGTAAATGGAATCTGGCACTGAGAGCCAGCGCTTCAAAAGACTTTGCAGAAGTTGAATCAATTGCGGCATCACTGATTGAATGCCGCCGTAAAACACGCGCATAACTTTCAATCCCCATGGTATGGCAGGAACAACCTGCCGTGCAGCAGATTGTTCCGCAGAATAATCCTCAGCGACATCCCTCGCAAAACGCCGCCAGCCGCGCACAACCTGTCTGTAAACGTTCCATGCTGGTGGCATAAGACAGGCGGATATAAGGGCTCATGCCGTAGGCCGCACCCGGCACCGATACCACATACTGCTCCTCAATCAGGGCCATCACAAAGTCGGCATCTGAGCCAATCCTGCGGCCACCTGCGCTGGTCTTGCCGATAAAGGCGGCGATATTCACAAACAGATAAAATGCTCCCTGCGGTTTATGGCAGCGCAGTCCTGTTATCTCCGCCAGTTTGCCAAGGACAAAATCACGCCGCTCGCGATAAATTGCCGCCCGCTCTTTTAACAGATCCTGTGGGCCATCAAGCACCGCAACGGCGGCGGCCTGAGCAAGGGTGGCGATGCCCCCGGCGTTCTGGGTATTCACATTACTCATGGCTTTAATCAAGGGCGCAGGGCCACCGCAAAAACCGAGTCGCCAGCCCGTCATCGAGTAGGCTTTTGACACGCCGTTAACCGTCAGAACCCGGTCATATAAGCGGGGTTCCACCTGGGCAATCGTCAGGAATTCGCAGTCGTCATAAAGCAGATGTTCATAAATATCATCGGTCAGGATCCAGATATGCGGATGCGCCAGCATCACATCGGCAATGCCCTGTAACTCACTGCGGCTGGCAACGGAACCGGTCGGGTTACTCGGGTAGTTCAGCAGCAGCCATTTGGTTTTATTGCTTACCGCCGCTGCGATATCCGCAGGCAGCGGTTTAAAGCCGTTTTCTTCATGGCAGGGAACGGGCACCGGTACGGCGCCGGTAAAGCGAACAATATCGGCGTAACTGATCCAGGAAGGGGTGGGGATAATCACTTCGTCCCCGGCATTGAGGGTGGCCAGCATGGCGTTAAAGATAATCTGCCTGGCGCCGCCGGCAGTAATGATTTGGCTTACCGCGTAATCAAGGCCGTTATCGCGTTTGAATTTACGCGCAATCGCCGCCCTCAGCGCGGGTGTACCGTCGATGGGCGGGTAGCGGGTGTCGCCAGCCAGTGCGGCTGCATATGCCGCCTCAATGGCATGGGGCGGGGTCGGGAAATCTGGCTCACCCGTGGAGAGTCCTACAACATCAATTCCCTGCGCGGCAAGGTCACGCGCTTTTTGCGTCATCGCAACAGAAGCTGAGATGGCTATATTTTTAAGTCGATCGGCTATTTCAGGCATATCACAGGTGTTCCGGTAGATTCAGCAAAGACCGCGTGCAAGCACGGCTGGCGTGGGTGTTACCAGAAAAGGATAGGGAAGGGGTCTGGCCGGGAGCTAATACTGCTTTGTTGTGGTGACATAATACAAAGTAATGACTGAATCTGGCGCAGGAACCAGAGTGATGCAAAAACCTGAGGTATTGCACTTTGCTGGTGCGTTTAAAACGCGCATCTGTGCGGCTTTGCCCGTCGGGAACCGCAATTGGGGGCAATAACGCCATAAGTTGCTTATGTGGATAGATAAAAGACGCAGAGTCCAGAACTGGCACATCCATTGCTTTATTGATGATAAAGCCACCAGTGGAGAAAAGTCATGAATCTGCGTCGTCTGAAATATTTCATTAAAATTGTCGATGTGGGCAGTCTGACCCAGGCGGCGGATATTTTACATATTGCTCAGCCCGCGCTTAGCCAACAGCTGGCGACCCTCGAAGGGGAGGTTAATCAGCAACTGCTGATCCGCACCAAACGCGGCGTGACCCCGACCACCGCAGGCAACATTCTCTATACCCATGCGCAGGCGATTATGCGCCAGTGCGCCCAGGCGCAAAGCGCTATTGATCGCTCCGGCATGGAGCTCTGTGGCGATGTTTCCGTCGGGCTGGCTCCCGGCACCGCCGCGCAACAACTGGCTATCCCGCTAATGAAAGAGGTGCAGCGCCTGCATCCTGGCATCGTGCTCTACTTCAATGAGAACTTTGGCACCACCTTAAGCGAGCTCATTATGAACGGGCGAATGGACATGGCGGTGATTTACGATAACCGCAATATTCATGGCCTGCGTTTTATTCCGCTGATGAAAGAGCATCTGTGCTTTGTCTGCCCGAACAGCCTTGAAAAACCGGTCAAGGAGATTGCCCTCGCGGATGTGGCGCGCTATGACCTCTTCCTGCCGCGCATCTATAACATCATGCGCAAGGTGGTGGATGACGCCTTTGTGAAAGAGGGGCTGACTTACAAGGTGGCCTGCGAAATTGAATCGCAAACCACGCTGAACGCCGCCCTGGCCGCAGGTTTGGGATGTACCATCATGCCCGAATCCGCCGCCCGCGCGATGCTGAAAGCCTCTGAGTCGTGGATGGCAAAAATCATTGCCCCGGACGTGCATGCTTCCCTGTCGTTCTGTATCTCGGATCATCTGCCGCTCTCCGAGCCTGCTGAGGCGGTGAAATCTATTTTGTTGTCACTGATGGCCAGCCGCACGCCGGATAACCGTCCGTTGACCCTGGTGAGCTAATAAGTCTGTCTTATTACCGCAAAGCGAAACCCTCTTACGGGCCCGGAGAGTCGCCGGGATAGAGTGAAGAAAGATATTCACCGATGACGTTAGCGGACAGGAAAGACAAAACAGTGACTCTCCAGCAATTAGAGCAGTTGGCGCAGAGCCTGCGCGCCACAACGATTTCGCATATCGCGCTGGCTGGTAAAGACTGGTCAGTACGAATGACCACGTCAGCCACGCCCCCCGTATTGCCGTCGCCGGACGCGACACCGCCTTTAACGCCCGTGCATTCGCCCGCGCCTGGACGGGTTTTCTTGCGCCACCCGCTGCTTGAGCAAAATTTTATCGCGCCGGGCGCACCGGTAAAAACAGGAAATGTGCTGGCGCTTATCAAAATGGGCGTTGCCTATTTACCGGTGCTAAGCCCCGTCTCCGGCAGGCTCATTTCCCTTTCGATTAGCGATGGCGATAGCGTGGAGTTTGCAACACAAATTGCGCAAATTCAAAGTGATAGCCCCGTTCATCCAGGATTATAAGTCACCCTTATCGCCTCAAACCATTTATGTCTTATACCGCAAAGACATTACTGAATAGAGTCGAAAATACGCACTAAATACGACGCGGCGCTGACAGCCGACGTCCTGACAGGAGAGGCAATATGCCATTTTCAGATTATAAAGTCGCTCTGGTAACCGGCGCATCAGCCGGGATGGGTGAAGCCATTGTTGAGCGTTTGTGCAAGGAAGGGATCGTGGTGCATGCGGTCGCCCGCCGCCATGAGCAACTGGCGGCCCTTGCTGACCGTACCGGCTGTATTCCCCATGCGCTGGATGTCGCCGACCTCGACGCCGTGACCCGTTTATGCAGTGAGTTACAGGTCGATATTCTGGTGAACAATGCGGGCGTCTCGCGACCAGGTTCCATTCTGAGCGCCGATGAAGAGGCCATTGATACCCAGGTGGATGTCAACCTGCGTGCGGTGCTGCATCTCTGCCGCCTGGTGGTGCCGGGGATGATGGCCCGCGACCGTGGCCATGTGATTAACATTACCTCGATTGCCGCCATCTACAACTTCAACGGCAATTCTATTTATCACGCCACCAAAGCGGGGGTGCATGCTTTGTCGCGCCAGCTGCGTGTGGACTGCTACGGCAAACGGGTGCGGATCACCGAAATCTGCCCAGGCAGGGTGGCAACGGATATTTTCGGCAATGTCTCCGGCAATCATGAAGAAGCCCATAAGCAATTTATTGATGGCTTTGAGCTGCCGCAGGCAAAAGATATTGCTGACTGCGTGGCCTTTGCCCTCAGCGCGCCTGTTGCGGTGAACATCAGCAACATTGAGGTTCTGCCCACGTTGCAGGTACCGGGTGGGCTGTCCACCATGCGACCAGGCGAAAACCTGGCCTGAGGGGATTAACCGGAGGCTTATGATGGCGCTCGATTTTAGTACCGTGTTAACCGGCAGTTCAGGCGAGATGATCGTGCGTGGCGCGACCATCACCCTGGAGCTGGCGTTGGGCGCCTAGCTGCTGGCGATGTTTATCGCACTCACCTTGCTGGTGATACGCCTGTCGGAAAACCGCATCGCGGTGCGGCTGGTGGCCGCTTACGTCTCTTACCATCGCAATGTGCCCACGCTTATTCAGTTGATGATGTGGTATTTCGCCATTCCAACGCTGCTGCCGGAGTCGGTGCAGATGTGGATCAACGATTTCAACGCTGAGTTTCTGTTTTCGATGTTTGCCCTCGGCTTATGCCAGGCGGCGTACTTCTCGGAAGACATCCGCAGCGGCCTGCGCGCCATTCCTGACGGGCAAAATGAGGCCGCCAGGGCGCTGGGGATGGGCTATATGCGGGCAATGCGCTCGGTGATTTTGCCCCAGGGGATCCGCAATGCGCTGCCTGCGCTTATCAACCACACGGTGCTGCTGTTTAAAAACACCAGTCTGGCGATGGTGATTGGGGTGACGGAGCTGACCTATGTCACCCGGGATATTGAAAACCAGACCTTTCGTACCTTTGAAGCCTACGCGATTGGCACCGCCGGGTATCTGGCGATGTCGCTGCTGTTAATGGGTCTGGGCGCGCTGTTAGGCCGCCACTTTCAACGCGTCTACGCGAGGTAATTACCATGTTTGATGTTTTTACCATTTTGCAGGATCACGGGATGTTGTTCCTGATGGGACAATACCCGAACGGGCCGCTTGGCGGAGTGCTGTGCACGCTGGTTCTCTCACTGCTGGCGGTGGTGCTCTCTTTCCCACTCGGCGTGCTGGTTGGGCTGGCGCGGATCTCCCCCTGGCGCTGGTTAAGCTGGCCCGCAGCCTGCTGGGTGTACACTCTGCGCGGCATTCCGCTGATGATGGTGGTCTTCTGGACATACTTCTGCGTGCCGTTGCTGATCGGGCAAAATATCAGCGGCTTTTCTACCATGCTCTGCACCCTGGTTCTCTATGAGAGCGCCTATATCGCCGAGATTGTGCGCGGCAGCGTTCAGGCTTTGCCATCTGGCCAGTATGAGGCCTCCAGAGCGCTTGGCATGAGCCATCTGAAAACTCTGCGGCTGGTGATTTTACCCCAGGCTTTATTTAATGCTCTGCCCAGCCTGGTCAGCCAACTGGTGTCGATCATCAAAGACAGCACCCTGGGCTATGTGATTAACGTCCCGGAACTGACCTATGCCGCCAACCAGGTCAGCAATCAGCTGTTAACCAAACCCTTTCAGGTCTTCGCCATCGTCGCCCTGAGCTATTACCTCATCTGCTTTAGCCTGACGTGGCTGGCAAACCGACTGGAACGTGGGATCGTCAGCAAGCGGCTCAATACCTCCGCGCCTGCACAGGAAGCCCCCGACGGCGCTGCGTTCTTTGCTAACCGCAATTTCAATAAGGAAACATCATGATCCCGATGATTTTGTTTAACCAGGTCAACAAGTGGTACGGCGAGTACCAGGCGCTGACCAACCTGACTGCTGAAGTGAAAGCGGGTGAAGTGGTGGTGGTGTGCGGCCCCTCGGGTTCAGGCAAATCGACATTGATTCGCACCGTTAACCGTCTGGAGCCCATTGAGCAGGGGCAGATCCTGTTTGACGGCATGGACATTCACGGCAGTAGCACCCGGCTTAATCAACTGCGTACCCGCATTGGTTTCGTGTTCCAGAATTTTAACCTGTTTCCCCATGTCTCCGTGCTGGAGAACATCATGATGTCGCCAGTGAAAGTGCTGGGCATCAAGCGTGCGCAGGCGCGCCAGCATGCCGGGGAACTGCTTGAGCGGGTGGGATTGTCCCACAAGGCGAATGCTTACCCGGCTCAGCTTTCCGGTGGGCAACAGCAGCGTGTAGCTATTGCCCGCGCGCTGGCGATGAAACCGCCCGTCATGCTGTTTGATGAACCCACGTCGGCGCTGGATCCTGAGATGGTGGGGGAGGTTCTGAGCGTCATGCGCTCGCTGGCGCAGGAGGGGATGACGATGATGTGCGTCACTCACGAAATGCATTTTGCCCGCGACGTGGCCGATACCATCTGGTTTATGGATCAGGGGCAAATTCTGGAGAAAGCAACGCCTGAGCAATTTTTCCGGGCGCCGAAGCACCCCCGCGCCCAGCGCTTTTTAAGCGACCTGCGAAACTGAGGCTGGCGCTAACAGGCCTGGGCCGGATCGGCACGCAGGGAAACCGGCGGGCGAAAGAAATCTTCATGCAGCACAACCTGATTTCGCCCGCGTTTTTTCGCCATATAGAGTGCGGCATCTGAGGCGCTGTACAGGGTCTCAAAATCACTGTCTTTTGCCCCAAGGCTGACGCCAAAGCTGGCGGTGACCAGCTGCTGGGGCAGCACATCCAGCGGCGAGGCATTCAGGGAGGAGTGGATATAGCTGGCGATAATCATCGCCTCTTCAATGCGCGCATCCGGCAACAGGATCGTAAACTCTTCACCGCCGACCCGGCCAATGGCGGCGCCTGATGGCAGGGCGCGGCGAATACGCGACACCAGCGCGCAAATAACCCGGTCACCGGTCGGGTGGCCGTATTCATCATTAATACGTTTGAAATGATCGATGTCGAGCAGGATTAGCGCTACGTTGGCCTGGGTCAGCGACTTATTGATTTGATTAATGATTGCGCTGCGGTTATACACCGCGGTCAGAGGATCGTGGGTCGCTTCATACTCGAGCTGGGCGGCCAGCTGCTGTAGCTGTTCGTTCATCCGGTTGAGTTCACGCTCGGCGCGATCGCTGCGGGTGATCAGGCGGTAGGATTCGCGGATCAGGCGCTGATAGTGTTTCGCCACCGTCCACAATTTCTCGCGGCAGTCATCGGCGGGAAGGTGGGCGTTCGCAGTCGCCAGTCGGGCATCTTCGAGTACGCTATATTCATCCTTGAAAAGCTCGTTAATATCTAGCATTCGTTGAGATCCGCGATGAGAAAGACAGCCAGAGAAGTGAAGTCGATACGTAACTCTTCACCGAATTCCTCGGAAATATCGTCTTCTGCGTCGTAGTACCAGTAAAGCTCACAGTGGGTGCCGTTTTTGGCGAAACCGTTCAGGCATTCAAACAGCTCAAACAGCATCTTGGTGCTGGAGCTATTAAAGTAACTCAGCGCAACGTGGAGCCGGACGGGCTCGCTGGCGGCCGGTTTATTCTGCAGCCAGCTTTCGATCGCCTGTAACAGCGGGCGGAAAAACGCGGCGGCATTCTCAGGCCAGGCTTCACCCTTCAGGACCAGACGCTGCGATGAAAAATCGAAATTCACTTCTGGCGTGGCCTGGGTGGCGGCCAGCTCAATGGAAGAGGTCAGTGTCATTTCAGTCATGGCAAAAAGTCGCCTTTAGATGAAAGGCGGACAGGGAGCTGGCCGCCAGGGGATGAATGCGATACTCCAGCGGTGCGTTGGTATCCCGCGCCATGGTTAACAAACCGATATTGGCCCCTTTACTGGTCGGCGGAGCGTCGTTACGCAGACCCTGTTTCCAGGCATCACGAATTTGTGCCTGGGTCATGGTGCGCAACACTTCAAGGTTTGTTTGCAGCAGTGAGGATTCTTCCGGACCGACCAGGTTGGCGGTTTCGAGATAATAGTTCATGTGATCGGTATGAAAACACAGGGAACCAAAGCGTAACTCATCCTGGCCGGTGCACATAAAACGCTCGTCAGAGGAGTAGCGCACAATATTCTGCCCCATCTCAATAAAGACGGAGAACAGTTTGCGGCGGGTTACCGATGAGGTTTCATGCTTATCCAGCCAACTGCGGATCACGCCGCCCATCGATACTATGTGCTGCTGTGAAAAATATCCGGTGTAAAAAAGCTCCACGGCGCTTTGGCGCTGGAGCGTAAAAAGGGGTAACAGAACGGCTTCTTTGACCTGCAGGTCGCTTATTTTCATGGTGTTCATCGCCAGCTAAAACCAAACCACGTCATATCATCACGAGAGGGTTGCTTGCCCTGCCATTCGGTTAAGGCGCGCTCAAGCGCTGCGGAAACCGTCGGCATCGGCAGCCCACGCTGCTCGCTTAACAATGACTGAATACGTTTTTTTCCAAACATAATGTCGCGTGCGCCGCCAATTTGATCCGTCACGCCATCGGTAACCAGCAGCAACAGATCGCCGGAGCGTAACGGGCGCTGATGGCGATGCCACTGATAATCGGCAGGGGTATCGGTGTAGCCAATGCCCTTTCTGTCGCTCTCCAGGGTATAGACGTCTTCATCATCCACGCCGAGCATAAAGGCATGCATGCGGGCGCTGGACCAGATGAGCTGCTCATTACGTGTATCGACAAACAGGACGATGGCGTCGCAACCATCATTGGACTGACCGGCGTCCGCCGTCGGGTGCACCTGGCTCAGGGTCTGCTTGATATAGTCATTGATCACCGCAAGCAGACGTTCAGGCTCATCTGCCGGGGCCAGACTGAGCGCTTTTTCCAGTGCGGAAGCGAAGATAAAAGTCATAAAGGCGCCGGGGACGCCGTGACCGGTACAGTCTGCAAGCACCAGCAACCAGCCGTTTTCGCAAGGCTGAAAGGCGTAGATATCGCCCCCGACGCAATCACGCGGGTGCCAGTACAGGCACCAGTCGGTGAGGGTTTGTTCAATGCTCTGGCGGGAACGACTTAACATCGACTCCTGGATAACCCTCGCATACTCAATGCTTTGCATAATTTGCTGGTGCTGCTTTGCTTGCAGGTCAGAGACTGTGCGAATCAAATCCAGACCCAGGCCAATGCCGATGTACTGACTCTCTTCGGTCAGAATAAAGCCTTCAGTGATGGCTTTATCCCCGGTCTCAATCACCCGTTCAGCGAGGAAATCCAGGCTGGCGCTGGCATCAACAATCAGCGGCGTTTTATCCATAAACGCGATGCAGCTTTTCAGATCATAGAGTTCATGGAAGAACGGACGGCTCATCTGCGAGAGAAAAATATGTCGGTTGATCATGCCGATCGGTCTGTTTTGCTCAAGAACCGGCAGGCCAATCAGTGACTTATGTTCATTGAACAACGCCATCACCTGAATATTATTGGCATCCGCAGTAACGTGAGGAACTGCAATACGCAGAACGCTGGCATTAAGCTGTCGCGATGAGAGAGGTAAGTCCATGATTCTGCTATCGTCCCACAATAAGAATAATCTTAGGATAAAGACTGATTGTTGCGTTTTTATTTCAATGGCTTACAGATAATCACTACGAGATATTATTGTTCCCAAAGGCAAACTTTGGCCGCATTGCACAGGCAAAAAAAAAGCCCGCACTAAGTGGCGGGCAAATAATACTGGAAGCAATGTGAGCAATGTCGTACCAAATACCTGAGTGATTCACTCAACTATTCGGTAATGAGAAAGATAATCTTTATCATCTAAGTTATCAACCCCAAATTTAGTGCAACATTTAAAAAAGTTTGTATGGGGAGGAGTAGTGCGGTTTTCCCTTTCCCCCTGGGGCTGAGGATCCTCACTAATATCATGTTTTTCAGCGAAAATATGGCGTTATGAGAATAAAACAGCAACAGCGATGACCCTAACCGGCTGAAAATCGACGAAGCGTATCCGTAAGGCCGGGGCGCCGCGCATGGACGCGCGGCGAGGGCGGATTTACAGGGAGGTTACCTCCGCCCGTCCCCGATTAGCCTGAAGGAGTATGCTGAGTGTACCGCGTCAGCGGCGATTTTCTTAGCCAGAGCCCGGGTCGCCAGGGCGGTGGCGCTTGAACTGCCCTGGCACGTTCACCGGTTGTGTGGCAACAGAGAAGCACTGAACATGAGGTGAACGGGATAACCACTACAGCTGTATGTTTCCCCTCACCCTAACCCTTGTATGTTTAAAGTCACTTCAGTTACCCGCCACCAGGCGGGTACACTGCTACCGTGT
>NZ_CBFFRJ010000126.1:0-15063 GCF_965644225.1 Phytobacter sp. V91
TGGGCGGCTCATGGTTTGTCGGCGCCTTTGAGGCGCTCACCCTAAAGCCTCCGGCTCTGCCGGAGGATACTTACTGCAGCAGACAAGGTGATAAACGGGCGAAGTAAAGCGGGTAATGTGAGCCATTTACTGTTTTGAAACGATGTTTTGATTAAAAATAAAAATATCTTTTAATACAGGTAAGGAACGAAAGGATGAAAAAAGTGGCGGTGTTATTAGCGCCCGGTTTCGAAGAAGCTGAAGCCATTATTACGATTGATATTTTGCGTCGTTTGAATATTGAGGTGGAGACCCTGGCATGTGCAGAATCGCGCGCGGTTGTCAGCTATCACAACATCCCTATGGTGGCGGACCATACGCTGTCCGATCGTGGCAGTCACCTCTATGATGCGGTGGTGTTGCCTGGCGGCCCGCAAGGCAGCGTTAACCTTGCCGCCAGTGGCGACGTGGTTGCCTTTATTAAAGCGCATGACGCGCAGAATAAATTGATCTGCCCAATCTGCTCGGCGGCCGCCCGTGTGCTGGGAGGAAATGGCCTGCTGAACGGGCGCCGTTACGTCTGCTCCGGCGATCTGTGGCAAGGCGTCAGCGGCGGTGAATATGTTGATGCGCCGGTAGTTGAAGATGGCAATTTGCTGAGCGGTAAAGGACTGGGGCACGCTTTTGACTTCGCCTTCGCACTTTCAGCCCGTCTTCTGGGCGATGAAGCGCCGGTTCGTGACCACGCGGAGCATATCTATTACCGCTGGTAATCTCTTCCCCCGGGTATGCCTGGTGCCCGGGGACAAGGATAACATGGCTGATGCCATGGATTAATCTGCTAACCCCCTCCAGAATTGTCTGACAAATACGCCTTTTTTTATGTCTAAAACCGCTGAATTTATGTACGTAATTACTGTAATTCTGCGGTGTGATATTGCTCTCCTATGGAGAATCAATTTCCCGCTAAAACTACTGCCAGCACTGGTGTCCTGCGCAGTGTGGACTCTAATACCTTGTTTTATTAACTTTTAAACCAACCGGTAGTTATTTTCCCCTACATAAAAGAATGTCAAAGCTGGAGATAACCATGCACAAATTCACTAAAGCGTTGGCAGCCATTGGTCTGGCCGCCGTTATGTCACAATCCGCTATCGCTGAATCGATGAAACTGGGCTTTTTGGTCAAACAGCCGGAAGAACCCTGGTTCCAGACAGAGTGGAAGTTCGCTGATAAGGCAGGCAAAGATTTGGGCTTTGAGGTGATCAAAATTGCCGTTCCCGACGGTGAAAAAACCCTGAATGCGATCGACAGCCTGGCGGCCAGTGGCGCGAAAGGCTTTGTCATTTGTACTCCGGATCCAAAACTGGGTGCGGCGATTGTCGCCAAAGCGCGCGGTTATGACATGAAAGTCATTGCCGTGGATGACCAGTTTGTGAACGCCAAAGGCGAACCTATGACCTCCGTTCCTCTGGTGATGATGGCGGCCAGTGAAATTGGCGCCCGTCAGGGACAGGAACTGTATAAAGAGATGCAAAAACGCGGCTGGGATGTAAAAGACACCGCCGTGATGGCTATCACCGCTAATGAGCTGGATACCGCCCGTCGTCGCACGACAGGTTCCATGGATGCGCTGAAGGCAGCGGGCTTCCCGGAAAAACAAATTTACCAGGTTCCCACCAAATCGAACGATATCCCTGGCGCATTTGATGCCGGTAACTCACTGCTGGTTCAGCACCCTGAAGTTAAACACTGGCTGGTGGTCGGTATGAACGACAGCACGGTATTAGGCGGCGTGCGTGCTACGGAAGGGCAGGGCTTTAAGGCGGCAAATGTTATCGGCGTGGGTATTAATGGCGTGGATGCGGTGAGTGAACTCTCCAAAACCCAGGCTACCGGTTTCTATGGTTCTCTGTTGCCAAGCCCGGATGTGCACGGGTACAAAACCAGCGAACTGCTCTACAAGTGGGTGACCAAAGGCGTTGAGCCACCGAAATTTACTGCGGTTACCGATGTGGTGCTGATCACCCGCGATAACTTCAAAGAAGAGCTGGCAAAAAAAGGTCTTGGCGTGAAGTAACTCTCTAAAAACAGCCCCCTCTGTTTTCGAATGGGGGGGGCAAAGAGACATTAGACACTGATTTACGGAGACGTTATGCAAGACTCAACTCCTTATCTCTCTTTTCGCGGTATTGGTAAGACGTTCCCCGGCGTTACTGCCCTGAGCGACATCAGCTTTGACTGCCATGCCGGGCAGGTTCATGCGCTGATGGGGGAAAACGGTGCAGGTAAATCAACCCTGCTAAAAGTCCTCAGCGGAAATTACGCGCCCACCACCGGGACGCTTGCCATTAAAGGGCAGGAAGTGAGCTTTAGCGACACCACCGCGGCCCTGAACGCCGGGGTGGCGATTATTTACCAGGAATTGCACCTGGTGCCGGAAATGACGGTTGCGGAGAATATCTACCTCGGCCAGTTGCCGCACAAAAACGGTTTTGTTAACCGCTCATTGCTGAATTACGAGGCCGGGTTACAGCTCCAGCATCTCGGTCTGGATATCGATCCGCAAACGCCGCTTAAATATCTCTCTATTGGCCAGTGGCAGATGGTGGAGATAGCCAAAGCTCTGGCGCGCAATGCCAAAATCATTGCCTTTGATGAACCGACCAGCTCGCTGTCAGCCCGTGAAATCGAAAACCTGTTCAGGGTTATTCGTGAGTTGCGCAATGAAGGACGCGTCATCCTGTATGTCTCCCACCGTATGGAAGAGATCTTTGCCCTGAGCGATGCGATAACCGTCTTTAAAGATGGCCGCTATGTGCGCACATTCTCTGATATGCAGCAGGTCAATCATGATCTGCTGGTCCAGGCGATGGTCGGCAGGGAACTGGGTGATATTTACGGCTGGAAACTTCGTGACTACGGCGAAGAGCGTCTGCGCCTGGAGCAGGTAAAAGCGCCGGGAGTGCGTACCCCGATCAGCCTGACGGTGCGCAGCGGTGAAATTGTCGGCTTGTTTGGTCTGGTCGGCGCCGGACGCAGTGAATTAATGAAAGGCCTGTTTGGCGGTACCCGTATCACCGAAGGCCAGGTTTTTATCGACAAGCAGCAGGTCAATATTCAAAAACCCGCCCATGCCATCAGCGCCGGCATGATGCTCTGCCCGGAAGACCGAAAAGCTGACGGCATTATTCCGGTGCACTCGGTACGGGAAAATATCAACATCAGTGCCCGGCGTAAATACATTCGGGCGGGATGCTTAATTAATGACAGCTGGGAAGTGGAAAATGCGCAGCATCATATCGATGCCCTGAACATCAAAACTCCCGGTGCTGACCAGTTGATCATGAATCTTTCCGGGGGCAATCAGCAGAAAGCCATTCTGGGGCGCTGGCTCTCCGAAGAGATGAAAGTGATTTTGCTTGATGAGCCGACCCGCGGCATTGACGTCGGGGCGAAGCATGAAATCTATAACGTTATTTACGCGCTGGCAGCCCGTGGCGTCGCGGTGTTGTTTGCCTCCAGTGACCTGCCGGAAGTCCTTGGCGTTGCCGATCGCATCGTGGTGATGCGTGAAGGCGAAATTGCCGGAGAACTGCTTCATGGTCAGGCTGATGAACAGCGAGCATTAAGCCTCGCAATGCCCAAAGTTAGCCAGGCTGTCGCCTGAGCGAGGAGAATATGATGTCATCTTTAACGTCTTCCGGCGCATCAAAGTCGCCATTTTCATTCGGGCGCATTTGGGATCAGTTCGGCATGCTGGTGGTTTTTGCCGTGCTGTTTATCGGTTGTGCTTTCTTCGTACCCAATTTTGCCACCTTTATTAACATGAAGGGGCTGGGGCTGGCGATTTCGATGTCCGGCATGGTGGCCTGCGGCATGCTGTTCTGCCTGGCCTCTGGCGACTTCGACCTCTCGGTGGCCTCGGTGATTGCCTGTGCCGGTGTGACGACCGCCGTGGTGATTAACCTTAGTGAAAGTTTATGGATTGGTGTTTTTGCGGGCCTGATGCTGGGCGTGGTCAGCGGTTTTATCAATGGCTTCGTGATTGCGCGTCTTAAGATCAACGCCCTGATAACCACTCTTGCCACCATGCAAATCGTCCGCGGTCTGGCCTATATCATTTCCGACGGTAAAGCGGTGGGGATTGAAGACGAGAGCTTCTTTACCCTCGGCTATGCCAACTGGTTAGGCTTACCCGCGCCGATCTGGCTGACGGTTGTCTGCCTGATTGTGTTCGGTTTTCTGCTCAACAGAACCACTTTTGGCCGTAATACCCTGGCGATTGGCGGCAATGAAGAAGCCGCTCGTCTGGCCGGTGTGCCGGTGGTCCGGACCAAAATAATCATCTTTGTGCTTTCAGGTCTGGTCTCGGCGGCGGCAGGTATCATCCTTGCCTCGCGTATGACCAGCGGTCAGCCGATGACCTCTATTGGTTATGAGCTGATTGTTATCTCAGCATGCGTGCTGGGCGGCGTGTCCCTGAAGGGCGGGATTGGCAAGATTTCTTACGTGGTGGCCGGGATCCTGATTCTGGGGACCGTTGAGAACGCCATGAACCTGCTGAATATCTCGCCGTTCGCTCAGTATGTCGTCCGTGGTTTAATCTTGCTTGCGGCCGTTATTTTTGACCGTTACAAACAGAAAGCTAAACGCACCGTCTGAAATCCGCGCCCCAATCTTTAAGTTTAGTTATCAAACCCACCGACCGTTAATTCGGGCGGTGGGTTTCGCATAAAATGGCGAGCGGCGTCACACTGTCTATACTTACATAGCTAATGATAATGAAAGGCTATCGCAAGAGACCTTTCACTCACATTGTAAGGAGGAGACCAGGGTGGCTGACTTGTTATCTGTACCGCCTGTATTTTCCGGGAATTTTGCCTTTTTTTTCGACCTCGATGGAACCCTCGCAGACATCAAACCGCAACCGGATCAGGTTTTTGTCCCCCCGGACGTTCTCGAACGTCTCAAGCGGCTTGCAACTTTGTGCGACGGTGCGCTGGCGTTGATTTCAGGGCGTTCGATGGCTGAGCTGGACGAGCTTGCCAGTCCGCATCATTTCCCGTTAGCGGGAGTGCATGGGGCAGAGCGCCGTGACATCAACGGTGAAACCCACCGGGTGACGTTGCCCAAAGATTTGGTGCAGTCCCTTGAGCACGAGCTCAACGCGAAAATGGCGCAACTGGACGGTACGCAACTGGAAGCAAAAGGCATGGCCTTTGCGTTGCATTATCGCCAGGTGCCTCAGCATGAAAAGGCGATCCTGGCGCTGGGCAGCGGGATTGTGGCGCGCTATCCGCTGCTCGAAATGCAGCCGGGTAAATGCGTCATTGAGATTAAACCCTCAGGGATTAACAAAGGGGCTGCCATCGCGGCATTTTTACGGGAGCCGCCTTTTTTTGCTAAAACGCCGGTCTTCGTGGGGGATGACCTGACCGATGAGCATGGGTTCGATGTGGTTAACCAGGCGCAGGGAGTATCAGTAAAAGTCGGGGCAGGGCAAACTCAGGCCCAATACCGGCTGGGAAGCGTACATGACGTCTATCAGTGGCTAAAACGTCTTACCGATCATCAACAACAAGAAAAGGCGCGAACAAACAGGAGAGATGGCTATGAGTCGCTTAGTCGTAGTATCTAATCGAATTGCACCGCCTGATGAAAAGAAATCCAGTGCGGGTGGACTGGCTGTGGGGATCCTCGGCGCGCTCAAAGCGACCGGTGGATTATGGTTCGGCTGGAGCGGTGAAACCGGCGATGAGGACGCGCCGCTAAAAAAGGTATCCCGGGGTAACATCAGCTGGGCATCCTTTAATTTAAGTGAGGAAAATTACGAGCAATACTATTCACAATTTTCCAATGCCGTACTCTGGCCGGCGTTTCACTATCGTCTTGATCTGGTGAATTATCAGCGGGATGCCTGGGAAGGTTATCAAAGGGTCAATGCCTTGCTGGCCGATAAACTGCTGCCTTTACTCCAGCAGGATGACATCCTGTGGGTACATGATTATCACCTGCTTCCCTTTGCCAGCGAGTTACGCCGCCGGGGGATAAATAATCGCATCGGCTTCTTCCTGCACATTCCTTTTCCGACGCCGGAAATCTTTAACGCACTGCCGCCGCATGCCGAGCTGCTGGAAGCACTGTGTGACTATGATCTGGTTGGATTCCAGACGGAAAGTGACCGACTGGCCTTTCTCGACTCCATCTCCGTGCAGACCCGGGTGACAACGCGAGGGGGTAAAAACCATACCGCGTGGGGCAAAAACTTCCGCACCGAGGTCTACCCGATTGGTATTGAGCCGGAAGAGATTGCGCAGCAGGCATCAGGCCCGATGCCGCCCAAACTGGCACAGCTTAAAAACGAGCTTAAGAATGTGAAGAACATTTTTTCCGTAGAGCGGCTGGATTACTCCAAAGGGCTGCCGGAACGTTTTCTGGCCTATGAAGCCTTACTGGAGAAATACCCCCGCCATCACGGTAAAATTCGTTATACCCAGATAGCCCCAACCTCCAGAGGAGAGGTGCAGGCTTATCAGGATATCCGCCATCAACTGGAAACTGAAGCCGGTCGAATCAATGGCAAATACGGTCAGCTAGGCTGGACCCCGCTTTATTATCTGAATCAACATTTTGACCGCAAGGTATTGATGAAGGTGTTCCGCTATGCCGAAGTCGGGCTGGTGACGCCGCTGCGTGACGGGATGAACCTGGTGGCCAAGGAGTATGTGGCCGCACAGGATCCTGCCAATCCGGGGGTTCTGGTGCTGTCGCAATTTGCCGGCGCGGCTAATGAGTTGACGTCGGCACTCATCGTAAATCCTTATGACCGCGATGATGTGGCCATGGCACTCAACAGGGCGCTGACCATGCCTCTGGCTGAGCGTATATCGCGCCATGCGGAGATGATGGCGGTGATTAAGGATAATGATATCCATCACTGGCAGGCGAGGTTTATCGACGATTTAAAGAACATCACGCCACGTAGTGCCCGGAGCAATCTACAAAACAAAGTGGCGGCCTTCCCCAAACTGGCGTAAAGCCTGTGCACTCGCGGGAGTCGCGTTATGGCTCCCTGAGTGGAACCAGCAGGACATCCACACCGCTGCTGCCAATAATTGATTTCGCAGAGCAGGTTGCGCGAGAAAGAAACCCCTGATTGTGATTACCGTAAATCACCAGGTCGACACCCTGCGTCCGGCACGTGTGCTGAACGTGCTCGCTAAGCTCTCCACAGGCGATAATGGTCTGTTCAACCGGGTAGTCTGCCCGCATCACCAGCTCACTCATAAACTGTTGCACTTCTTCCTGAAGCACGTCGCGGACGCTCTCCATCATCGGCGCGGCAAAATGATTATACATTTCGGGATCGGACATTAGGGTGATAAGACTCAGGCGGGCCTGAAACGGACGTGCTATTGACACCGCTTTGGCCAACAGCTTATGGCTTTCAGGTGACACCGAAACAGCAACCAACAGGTGAGCGTAGCCCATGCCTGGCTCCTTATTCTTAGGTTCACTTAACAGCTTTGTGTGCTTTACGCCAATGGTACAACCTCTGAAAATGACATTCATGTGAAGAATATCATAAATATTCATTAATTATTCTTACCGAATGAGCAGACTAATCTTTCTTCATCTTAACTGATATTAGTCACTTATCTAAAACTCACAGAATTTAAAGTTGAACTGAGAAATTATTAATCGTGATGATTAACGACATTTGTATTATCGCAATCTGCAATTAGTTAGCGGAGTTGATCACATAATAGGCTGTTTTCTATAATATTTTATTATCGATTCTTTTTTAGAAACAGATAAGGATTTGCTAATCCCGGCAAAAGCAAGACATCAGACCAGTATCTTTAGATTGCGCAAGTTTTTTGCATGACTATTCGCACAAAAGGAATAGAAAAGACGTTTAATAGAACAAAAAGTGTTCGAATATGAAGAGGGACTGATAGATTTCTTGCGAATAATCGATTAAATTATGTGACGTGGATTACATAATTTTCAAAATTTCTCCACGGTCACATTGTATGTATCAGCACCTACGAGTAAAGTTGCGTCGAATTAGGAAAAGTCTTAGTTCTTTGTAAGAAATGATTAAGAGTGTGGCAAGGCGCTAACATTAAAGCGACGCCTTTCTCACCAGATCCTAAGTTAGATATGCATTTAGCCTTTCTTTTTTTACCGGGTTTTTCCCGGCGACATCACGGGGTGCGGTTAATCCGCATAAGACACAAGTTGGTTATTCGGGATGGGAAAAATGCATACATCCGAGTTGCTGAAACACATTTATGACATCAATTTGTCATACTTGCTCCTTGCTCAGCGTCTGATCAGTCAGGACAAGCCTTCAGCTATGTTTCGCTTAGGCATCAATGAAGAAATGGCCAACACGATGGGAGAATTAACGCTTCCGCAAATGGTTAAGCTGGCTGAAACCAATCAGGTTATCTGCCAGTTCCGCTTCGATAATCATCAGACCATCACGCGTCTGACTCAGGAATCCCGTGTGGACGATCTGCAGCAAATCCATACCGGCATTCTGTTGTCTACTCGTCTGCTTTCCGAATCCAGTCAAAATGGCGATGCTGCCGCCCGGAAGAAAAGGGCATAATCATGAGCGAAAAAAGCATTGTTCAGGAAGCCCGTGACATTCAGCTCGCTATGGAATTAATTTCTCTGGGTGCGCGTTTGCAGATGCTGGAGAGTGAGACCCAACTTAGCCGTGGTCGTCTCATTAAACTCTACAAAGAGTTGCGTGGCAGCCCGCCGCCGAAAGGCATGCTGCCATTCTCCACTGACTGGTTTATGACGTGGGAGCAAAACATTCACGCGTCCATGTTCTGTAATGCCTGGCAGTATCTACTGAAAACCGGGCTTTGTAGTGGTGTGGATGCCGTCATCAAAGCTTATCGGCTCTATCTCGAACAGTGCTCTCAACCAGAGGAAGGCCCACTTTTGGCCCTGACGCGTGCCTGGACACTGGTGCGTTTTGTGGAAAGTGGAATGCTGGAGTTGTCGCACTGTAATTGCTGCAACGGTAATTTTATTACCCATGCACATCAGCCAGTTGGCAGTTTTGCCTGCAGTTTATGCCAACCGCCATCCCGAGCGGTAAAAAGACGTAAACTTTCCCGTGATGCTGCCGATATAATTCCACAACTGCTGGATGAACAGATCGATCAGGCTGTTTGACCGAATCAGGTGTGAAAAACTCCAGCAGCGGTGAAGTTTACCGCTGCTTTTTTTTTGCCTGGCTGTCGCGAAAACCAAACCCTGAAAGCTGTTTACCCTTGCCATAGTCATTAGCGGAAGGATGATGTCGTGCTTATCGTATTAGGTTACATAGTGGTTGTTGGTGCTGTCTTAGGCGGTTATATGATGACCGGCGGGCACCTTGGCGCACTTTATCAACCGTCGGAGCTTATCATCATCGGCGGTGCGGGTATTGGTGCATTCATCGTGGGCAATAACGGCAAAGCTATCAAGGGCACCATCAAAGCGTTGCCGATACTTTTCCGTCGCTCCAAATACACCAAAAGTATGTATATGGACTTGCTGGCGCTGCTGTATCGCCTGATGGCGAAATCTCGCCAGCAAGGGATGTTCTCTCTGGAAAGAGACATTGAGAATCCGAAAGAGAGTGAAATCTTCGCCAGCTATCCACGTATTCTGGCTGATCAAACGATGCTGGAATTTATCGTGGATTATCTGCGGCTTATCATCAGCGGAAACATGAATACCTTCGAAATCGAAGCCCTGATGGACGAAGAGATCGAAACCCATGAAAGTGAAGCTGAAGTCCCGGCAAACGCGCTGGCAGCGGTAGGGGATTCACTGCCTGCTTTTGGTATCGTTGCGGCGGTAATGGGCGTGGTTCACGCACTGGCCTCCGCGGATCGTCCGGCAGCGGAACTGGGGGCGTTGATTGCTCACGCGATGGTAGGGACTTTCCTGGGTATTTTGCTGGCTTATGGGTTTATCTCGCCGCTGGCCAGTGTGTTACGCCAGAAGAGTGCGGAAACCACCAAGATGATGCAGTGCGTGAAGATCACACTGCTGTCCAACCTGAACGGCTATGCGCCGCCGATCGCGGTTGAATTTGGGCGTAAGACCCTGTACTCCACCGAACGTCCATCGTTTGTCGAACTTGATGAGCATGTGCGTGCGGTAAGAAACCCGAACCAACAGACAACGACTGAGGACGCATGAAAAATCAGTCCCATCCTATCGTCGTCGTAAGACGCAAAAAACATAAAGTTCATGGCGGTGGAGCGCACGGCTCCTGGAAGATTGCCTATGCCGACTTTATGACGGCGATGATGGCGTTTTTCCTGGTGATGTGGCTGATCTCCATCTCCAGCCCGAAAGAGCTTATCCAGATTGCCGAATATTTCCGTACGCCGCTGGCGACGGCGGTGACCGGAGGCCAGCGCATAGCAAACAGCGACAGCCCGATCCCGGGCGGTGGCGATGACTTTACCCAGCAGACGGGTGAAGTGAAGAAACAGCCGAATATCGAAGAGTTGAGAAAACGCATGGAGCAAAACCGGCTGAGTAAATTACGTGGTGAACTGGATCAACTGATTGAGGCCGACCCTAAGCTGCGGGCGCTGCGTCCGCATCTGAAGATTGACCTCGTTCAGGAAGGGTTACGCATTCAGATTATCGACAGCCAGAACCGCCCAATGTTTAAAACCGGCAGTGCGGAAGTTGAGCCCTATATGCGCGACATCCTGCGGGCTATTGCGCCAATACTGAATGAAATACCGAACAAAATTAGCATTTCCGGACACACCGATGACTATCCCTACGCCAACGGTGAGAAAGGATACAGCAACTGGGAACTCTCTGCGGATCGTGCAAACGCATCGCGGCGGGAACTGGTTACCGGGGGACTCGACGATGGGAAAATGCTGCGGGTGATCGGCATGGCAGCGACAATGCGTCTCGCTGCTCGCGGAGCAAACGAAGCAATCAACCGGCGTATCAGCCTTTTGGTGCTAAACAAACAAGCAGAAGAAGCCATTCTGCATGAAAACGCCGAAAGCCAGAATGTGCCAATAAGCGTCATTAGACAGCCGGAGGCAGGGGCAGCGACAACGCCAGCATCTGCGCCTGCGGCAGCAGTTACCACATCGCCACAACCCGACTCGAGGTGATAGCGTGAGCATGGATATTAGCGATTTTTATCAGACGTTCTTCGATGAAGCTGACGAGTTGTTGGCGGATATGGAACAGCACCTGCTGGATTTGGTGCCCGAAGCTCCAGATTCCGAACAACTCAATGCCATCTTTCGTGCAGCTCACTCCATAAAAGGAGGTGCTGGCACGTTTGGCTTCACCATTTTGCAGGAAACCACGCACTTGATGGAAAACCTGCTTGATGAAGCTCGCCGCGGAGAGATGCAGCTCAATACCGACATTATCAACCTGTTTTTGGAAACCAAAGATATTATGCAGGAACAGCTCGACGCCTATAAAAGCTCCACCGAGCCTGATGCCGCCAGCTTTGAATATATCTGTAACGCGCTACGTCAGTTAGCGCTGGAAGCCAAAGGTGAAGTTGTACCGGCCGCAACCAGTGGAGCGAAATTGTCGGTCGTGGATACGGCCTCTCTTGATGCTGTCACCACGGCTAACACTGACCAACCCGACGGAAAACTGCGTATTGTCCTGTCGCGCCTGAAAGAGGCTGAGGTCAATCTGCTCGAGGAAGAGCTGGGTAATCTGACAACCCTCAGCGATGTGGTCAAAGGGACTGATACCCTTAGCGCTACTCTCGACGGCGGTGTCGGTCAGGACGATATCATCGCAGTACTCTGCTTTGTGATTGAGCCCGATCAGATTGCCTTTGAGACCGCCACGGCCTCTGCGCAAACTGAAGCCGTTGAAGATGTGGTTGCCGCCGAACCGGCACCTGTCGCTGCGGTAGAGGCGGCTCCAGCGGCGGCCCAACCGCCAGCGCTGAAAGCCGTGCCGAAAGAGCAACCGGCAGGGCGTGCTGAAAAACCGGCGCGCGCCAGCGAATCAACCAGTATTCGTGTCGCGGTCGAAAAAGTAGACCAACTGATTAACCTCGTGGGTGAACTGGTTATTACTCAGTCAATGCTGGCCCAGCGTTCAAATGAACTGGATCCGGTCAACCACGGTGATTTGATAACCAGCATGACCCAGCTGCAGCGCAACGCACGCGATCTGCAGGAATCGGTGATGTCCATCCGTATGATGCCGATGGAATACGTCTTCAGCCGCTTCCCGCGTCTGGTTCGCGACTTGGCCAGCAAACTGGATAAGCAGGTTGAACTGACGCAGATCGGCAGTTCAACTGAACTGGATAAGAGCCTGATCGAACGTATTATCGATCCGTTAACGCACCTGGTGCGTAACAGCCTCGACCATGGGATTGAGACCCCGGAAAAACGCGTGGAAGCGGGTAAATCTCCGGTAGGGAATCTGACCCTCTCGGCGGAACATCAGGGCGGGAATATCTGCATTGAAGTGACCGATGACGGTGCGGGTCTGAACCGCGACCGTATTCTTGCCAAGGCGATTTCGCAAGGCATGTCGGTTCACGAAAACATGTCTGATGAAGATGTGGGGATGCTGATTTTCGCCCCTGGCTTCTCTACCGCTGAACAGGTTACTGACGTTTCAGGCCGTGGCGTGGGCATGGACGTGGTAAAACGTAACATCCAGGAAATGGGTGGTCACGTTGAGATTAAATCTAAGCAAGGTCAGGGCACGACGATTCGTATTCTGCTGCCGTTGACCCTCGCGATCCTTGACGGTATGTCCGTCAAAGTGAATGACGAAGTCTTTATTCTTCCGCTGAATGCCGTGATGGAATCACTGCAACCGCGTGATGAAGACCTCCATCCGCTGGCCGGTGGTGAGCGCGTACTTGAGGTGCGTGGCGAATATCTGCCGCTGGTGGAATTGTGGAAAGTATTTGATGTGTCCGGTGCGAAAACCGAAGCTACGCAGGGGATTGTCGTGATCCTGCAAAGCGCAGGTCGTCGCTACGCGCTGCTGGTGGATCAGCTGATCGGTCAACATCAGGTTGTGGTGAAAAACCTTGAAAGCAATTATCGCAAAGTGCCGGGTATTTCTGCGGCAACCATCCTTGGTGATGGTAGCGTTGCGCTGATTGTCGATGTTTCGGCATTGCAGGGATTAAACCGCGAACACCGTATGGCGCACACAGCCGCCTGATTGAGTAAAAAGGTAAAAACATGACCGGTATGAGTAATGTAGCAAAACTGGCGGGCGAGCCATCAGGTCAGGAGTTCCTGGTGTTTACCCTGGGCAATGAAGAATATGGTATCGATATTCTGAAAGTTCAGGAAATTCGGGGTTATGATCAGGTCACCCGTATTGCCAATACACCTGACTTTATCAAAGGCGTGACCAATCTTCGCGGTGTGATAGTGCCCATCGTCGATCTGCGCGTGAAGTTCAGCCAGAGCGAAGTTGAGTACAATGACAACACCGTCGTTATCGTGCTGAACTTCGGTCAGCGCGTGGTCGGTATCGTCGTTGATGGCGTATCTGATGTGCTGTCGCTGGCTTCCGATCAAATTCGTCCGGCGCCGGAATTCGCCGTTACCCTGTCTACCGAATACCTGACAGGTCTGGGTGCGCTTGGCGATCGTATGCTGATTCTGGTGAACATTGAGAAGCTGCTGAACAGCGACGAGATGGCTCTGCTGGATATCGCAGCGACTCAGGTCGCTTAAGACAAAAAGCTCTTCTGCCGCCCGGCAGAAGAGCTTTGCTGTTTCGGTGTGTCCTGTTTCTCATCGCTGCTCTGACTTTTGTACTCCCTTCATTTTACTCCCACATTAAAGCGTTTCTGTGCCTCGTTAATATATTTAAGGGCATGTAAAGAATGTTTTCTTCATGCTTAACTTGTTATATGATTCATTAGTCGTACTAAAGTGAATAAAACCACTTTATGACTTAAGTTAAACTTCAGTGCTGATTATTACAATGCACTGATTTCATTAAATATATTAAGTCAGCAAACTCATCTTTATTAAAGTTTAAAGAATGACGTCATGTCGGGCAGCTATGGAAATGCGATTCTTTTAATTTATATACAGATTTATTAATAAGTTGCGTTATTCCGGAACTGCGAAATGAATAAATATCATATTGCCCTGGGTTGTATCGCCGCTTTCTCGTTACCCGGTGCAGAGGCGGCAACCAGCAGCGGTACTATTGGCGTAAGCCTGACGCTCACCAACGGCTGTTTAATTAATGGCTCAGCAAGCCAGAATGGCCTCTCTTTTGGTTCACTGGATTTTGGGGCCAG
Organism: Phytobacter sp. V91; assembly: GCF_965644225.1. Taxonomy (NCBI): domain Bacteria; kingdom Pseudomonadati; phylum Pseudomonadota; class Gammaproteobacteria; order Enterobacterales; family Enterobacteriaceae; genus Phytobacter; species Phytobacter sp. V91. The sequence continues at coordinate 14,306 of NZ_CBFFRJ010000126.1, forward strand.
CCCGATCACCTTTTCTCAGCTGAGTACGCAATTATCCTCTGGTGGAAACGGCGGCAATACCTTTGGCGTACAGTGCACAAACAGCAGCTATAGTGTCGTAGTCACTGGCAACAGCAACACGGTTGCCCCCGCAACAGCCGTCGGTTTGCCAGGCAATACGGCCCGCTACTTACGCAATGCCGGCAATAGCAGTCAGGGCGTCGCGTACAGTATTTACAGCGATGGCGGCTTCAGTAGCGAGATCGCCAATAATTCGCCCTTGTCGCGGGCATCCACTGCGGATGGCGTCGATTATTACACCTTATATGGTCGTATCAGAAGTGGCGGAAATAGCCTTGCGGTCGCTCCTGGTGTTTATACGGATACCATTAATGTCAGCGTTATTTATTAATTAATAATATCCGGATGTATTATTAATGATTATTAGAGTGACTCTGTTTTATTTAAACCGACGCCTTGTCGGTTTTTTTATGCACGCAAACCAGGTTTTGAACAGTTAATGACGGCTGAAATTAAATGGCCAATACTCTCAGTGTTACTTAACTTTTATCATTTAATTGCTGCTTAATAGTTGTTTAAATTTAATAAACTTAATTTTTTGCGCAATAATATATATTGTGATGAATATCACAATATGATTGATATTTTTGTCGTGGGCAATCGTTATCTTTATGAAGTGAATTATTAATTAAGTCCGGTAAACCCCCGGCTTTGCCGGGGGACTCCGAAAGGTTTGACCTTTAAGTCAGTCGCGCGAA
>NZ_CBFFRJ010000127.1:0-14972 GCF_965644225.1 Phytobacter sp. V91
TTTGGTCGCCTGAAAGAATACCGGCGCATTGCAACACGTTACGACAAAACGGCGAGGAATTATCTTTCAATGGTCAAACTGGGTTGCATCCGATTGTTTTACAAGAGGTTATGCAATTAAGGGACACTGCCTAACTGGCAGGAGACCCAGCAGAAGCAGCCTGACGGTAAATGGGTAAACTACAGCTATGACTGGATGTTCCAGCCTGGCGCGATGAAGCAAATCGCCGGTTATGCTGACGGTATCGGCCCGGATTACCATATGCTGATCGCAAAGAATTCTGCGCCAGGTAAGATAAGGCTAACGGCGATGGTTAAAGAGGCAAAAGCCAGCAATCTGCAGGTGCATCCCTGGACGGTCAGGTCTGATAAGCTGCCGAATTACGTTACCGATGTGAATGGGCTGTTCGAGGTACTGTACCGGCAGGCAGACGTCGACGGAGTTTTTACCGACTTCCCGGACAAAGCAGTACAGTTCCTGGCTGGCGAGAAGTAACTAAAATGGGCCGTTAATCAACGGCCCATTTTTACATTTCCAGTTCGATATCCCCTTTTGCCCGGCAGCAGCAGGGCAAAATCTCATCGGGCTGGATAAAGGCCAGTGGCTCAGTCACCCAGTCCACCTCGCCTGCAACCAGACGGCAGCGGCAGGAGCCGCAGTAGCCTTCACGGCACTGGTACTCCACTCTGACCTGATGAGATTCCAGCGCTGCCAGCAGAGAAGGGTGCTCTTCCTGGCACAACAGTTGTGTGCCAGTCAGACGCAGAGTTACGCGGGTCATCAGAGCTGGAAGTTGCTCAGATCGTCAGTATCGACTTCGGAGTCAATCTGACCCACCAGATAAGAGCTCACCTCCACTTCCTGCGGCGCAACCTGAACGTTATCGGAGACCAGCCAGGCGTTGATCCACGGGATTGGGTTCGAGCGGGTCTGGAACGGCAGATCCAGGCCGACAGCCTGCATACGGATGTTGGTGATGTACTCAATGTACTGGCACAAAATATCTTTGTTCAGACCGATCATTGAACCATCGCGGAACAGATAGTCAGCCCACTCTTTCTCCTGCACGGCGGCCAGCACAAACAGGTCATAGCACTCCTGTTTACACTCTTCGGCAATTTCCGCCATTTCCGGGTCATCGACGCCGGAACGTAGCAGGCTCAGCATATGCTGGGTGCCGGTCAGGTGCAGGGCTTCATCGCGGGCGATAAGACGGATGATTTTGGCGTTGCCTTCCATCAGCTCGCGTTCGGCAAAAGCGAACGAACAGGCGAAGCTGACGTAGAAGCGGATGGCTTCCAACGCGTTAACGCTCATCAGGCACAGATAAAGCTGCTTTTTCAGCGCCCGCAGGTTAACGGTGATGGTTTTGCCGTTAACGTTATGGGTACCTTCACCGAGCAGATGCCAGTAGCTGGTCATCTCGATCAGCGAATCGTAGTAATGGGCAATGCCTTCCGCGCGTTTCTGGATCTGTTCGTTGGTGACGATATCGTCAAAGACGATGGACGGATCGTTAACGATATTGCGGATGATATGGGTGTATGAACGGGAGTGGATCGTCTCAGAAAACGCCCAGGTTTCAACCCAGGTTTCCAGCTCGGGGATCGAGATCAGCGGCAGCAGCGCCACGTTCGGGCTACGACCCTGAATGGAGTCCAGTAACGTCTGATATTTCAGGTTACTGATAAAAATGTGTTTTTCATGTTCCGGCAGCGCCTGGTAGTCGATGCGGTCACGCGACACATCCACTTCTTCCGGACGCCAGAAAAAGGAGAGTTGCTTTTCAATCAGCTTTTCGAAGATGTCATATTTTTGCTGATCGTAGCGCGCCACGTTCACTGACTGACCGAAGAACATGGGTTCGAGCAACTGGTTATTTTTCGTCTGTGAAAAAGTGGTATAAGCCATTCGATGTGAATCCTGTTATTGATTGTTCCCCTCACCCTGACCCTCTCCCCAAGGGGCGAGGGAGAAAACTGCGCTGAGCAGTCGTCAGGGGAGGGTATGCATTATTAGATCTTACATGCGCCGCTTTCGCAGCCATCGTCCTGAATCGACGGAGCCAGATCGTCCTGCGCATCTTCAGCACCATCGCGGGTGTTCTGATAGTACAGGGTTTTCACGCCGAATTTGTAGGCGGTGAGCAAGTCTTTCAGCAACTGTTGCATCGGCACTTTTCCGGACGGGAAGCGTGACGGATCGTAGTTGGTGTTAGCTGAAATCGACTGATCGATAAACTTCTGCATGATCCCGACCAGTTGCAGGTAGCCATCGTTGTTCGGCATTTCCCACAGCAGCTCGTAGTTATTTTTCAGCAGTTCATAGTCCGGCACCACCTGACGCAGGATGCCATCTTTCGACGCTTTAATACTGACATGACCGCGTGGCGGCTCAATGCCGTTAGTGGCATTGGAGATCTGCGAAGAGGTCTCAGAAGGCATCAGAGCAGAGAGCGTGGAGTTGCGCAGGCCATGGGTTTTCACCGATTCACGCAACGCTTCCCAGTCATAATGCAGTGGCTCGCTGGTAATCGCATCCAGGTCTTTCTTGTAAGTGTCGATCGGCAGAATGCCCTGCGCATAGGTGGTTTCGTTAAACCACGGGCAGGCTCCTTGCTCTTTCGCCAGCTCATTGGAGGCTTTCAGCAGGTAGTACTGAATAGCTTCAAAGGTGTTGTGAGTCAGGTTGTTGGCGCTGCCATCGGAGTAGCGCTTACCGTTTTTCGCCAGCCAGTAAGCGAAGTTGATAACGCCGATACCCAGCGTGCGGCGGCCCATGGCGCCGCGTTTAGCCGCGAGGATTGGATAATCCTGATAATCGAGCAGGGCGTCCAGCGCACGAACGGCCAGCACGGCCAGGTCTTCCAGCTCGTCCAGATTTTGAATCGCACCGAGGTTAAATGCGGACAGCGTACAGAGCGCAATTTCGCCGTTTTCGTCATTCACATCGTTCAACGGTTTGGTCGGCAGGGCGATTTCCAGGCACAGGTTTGACTGGCGCACAGGCGCAACAACCGGATCGAACGGGCTGTGGGTGTTGCAGTGATCAACGTTCTGAATATAGATACGACCAGTGGAGGCGCGCTCCTGCATCATCAGAGAGAACAGTTCCACCGCTTTGATCCGCTGTTTACGGATGCTGTCGTCTTTTTCATATTTGGTGTACAGACGCTCGAACTCGTCCTGATCGGCAAAGAACGCATCGTACAGGCCAGGCACGTCGGACGGGCTGAACAGGGTGATCTCTTCACCTTTCAGCAGACGGGTATACATCAGTTTGTTGATCTGTACGCCGTAGTCCATATGACGAACGCGGTTACCTTCCACGCCACGGTTGTTTTTCAGTACCAGCAGGCTTTCCACTTCCAGATGCCACATCGGGTAGAAAAGGGTTGCCGCGCCGCCGCGAACGCCGCCCTGGGAGCAGGATTTCACCGCAGTCTGGAAATGCTTGTAGAACGGAATGCAGCCGGTGTGGAAGGCTTCGCCGCCACGGATCGGGCTACCCAGGGCACGGATGCGCCCGGCGTTAATGCCGATACCCGCACGCTGGGAAACGTACTTCACAATCGCACTGGAGGTGGCGTTAATGGAGTCCAGGCTGTCGCCGCACTCAATCAGCACGCAGGAGCTGAACTGACGGGTTGGGGTGCGTACGCCGGACATAATTGGCGTCGGCAGCGAGATTTTGAACAGGGATACCGCATCATAGAAACGTTTAACGTAATCCAGACGAGTGTCGCGCGGGTAACCGGAGAACAGGCAGGCGGCAACCAGCATATACAGGAACTGCGCGCTCTCGTAGATTTCGCCGGTGACGCGGTTCTGCACCAGGTATTTACCTTCGAGCTGTTTTACCGCCGCGTAGGAGAAGTTCATGTCGCGCCAGTGGTCGATAAACCCGTCCATCTGCTTGAACTCTTCTTCCGTGTAGTCTTCCAGCAGATGCGTGTCGTATTTGCCAAGCTCAACCATTTTCACCACGTGGTCATACAGCGCAGGCGGCTCGAACTGACCATAGGCTTTTTTACGCAGGTGGAAAATCGCCAGGCGCGCGGCAAGGTACTGGTAATCAGGCGCTTCGCGGGAAATCAGATCCGCTGCGGCTTTGATAATCGTCTCATGAATATCAGAGGTTTTGATGCCGTCGTAAAACTGAATATGGGAACGCAATTCCACCTGGGAGATAGACACGTTAGTCAGTCCCTCTGCCGCCCAATCCAGCACCCGATGAATTTTGTCGAGATTGATGCGTTCTGTCGCGCCATCGCGCTTTGTCACCAGTAGACTCTGATTCATGTGAAATTTACCTGTCCGTGAAGAAAAATATCCCCCTGATTATCCACAGCGCAGCGCTGTGACTAACTCTGTGGATAAATACTATATATAGGGGGTTTTAGATAAGAGAAACGCTATATGGTGAGTATTCTAGTAAGGATTCTTTTGAGTACAAGAGTTGATTTTGACGTTAAATTCAGGTTGCAAAAGGGTGATAAAGGCTAAGTCCTCGTCTCATAAGGCCTGGCGGGGATGTCAAGATTCGATAAAAAAAAATGAAAATTTGATCAAACGCTGGTTTCTTCATCGGGAAGGCAGGATTGCGTAACCTGATGTCACGCAATCTTTATAAGAATAGTGAATGACGTCAGACGTTTTTTGCTGTTGTATGTAACATATAATTAACATCAACGCCCGGCGCCAGTTTAAAACTGTTGAACAGCGGATTGTAATGTAACCCGATGATGTGGCGTTCCTGTAAACCGGCGCCCTCCACCCAACCGACCAGCTCTGCGGGTTTGATAAATTTTTTCACATCGTGGGTGCCTTTGGGCACCATTTTCAGCACATATTCCGCGCCAACCACCGCCATTAACCAGGCTTTGCCATTACGGTTAATGGTCGAGAAAAAGACATGGCCGCCGGGTTTGACCAGGCTGGCGCAGGCCCGGACAACGGACTGCGGGTCGGGGACGTGTTCCAGCATCTCCATACAGGTCACCACATCGTAACCCTGCGGGTGCCTGGCCGCGTGCTCTTCAACGGTTTCTTGTACGTAATCAACCGCAATACCCGATTCCAGCGCATGCAGGCGCGCAACCTGTAGCGGTTCAAAGCCCATATCAAGGCCGGTGACGGTGGCGCCTTCACGCGCCATGCTTTCTGCGAGGATCCCGCCGCCGCAGCCTACATCCAGCACCGTTTTGCCAAACAGGTCTCCGGCACGGGCGGCAATATAGCCAAGGCGCAGCGGATTGATGCGATGCAGGGGTTTAAATTCACCTTCCAGATCCCACCACCGTGATGCCACGGCTTCAAATTTGGCGATTTCAGCGTGGTCAACGTTTTGAGCAACCGATGATTTTTCGGCATTCATGGGCGCAATGACTCCTATTTTTTCAAGACGGATGAGTATATACCCAAAATAATTCGAGTTACATGAAGGCGGCAACGCAGCGAATCCCCGGGAGCTTACTGGAGTAAGTGACTGGGGTGAGCGAGGGAGCCAACGCACAGGTAACTTGAAGTATGACGGGTATAACAGTCCGCAGGCGCGAATAAAGCGTTGCTCAGGGTCTTTCCATTTACCTGATTCATTACGGTTGTGTTATAATTTGCGACCTTTGAATCCGGGATACAGTAGAGGGATAGCGGTTAGATGAGCGACCTTGCGAGAGAAATTACACCGGTTAACATCGAGGAAGAGCTGAAAAGCTCCTATCTGGATTACGCCATGTCGGTCATTGTTGGCCGTGCGTTACCAGATGTCCGCGATGGCTTAAAACCGGTTCACCGTCGCGTACTTTACGCCATGAACGTATTGGGCAATGACTGGAACAAAGCCTACAAAAAATCTGCCCGTGTCGTGGGTGACGTCATCGGTAAATATCACCCTCATGGTGATACCGCCGTATATGACACCATCGTTCGTATGGCGCAGCCTTTCTCCTTACGTTACATGCTGGTTGATGGCCAGGGCAACTTTGGCTCGGTAGATGGCGACTCCGCCGCAGCGATGCGTTATACGGAAATCCGTATGTCGAAAATCGCCCACGAGCTGATGGCCGATCTGGAAAAAGAGACCGTCGACTTCGTTGATAACTACGATGGCACGGAAAAAATTCCTGATGTTATGCCGACGAAGGTGCCGAACCTGTTGGTGAACGGTTCGTCCGGTATTGCCGTGGGGATGGCAACGAATATTCCTCCGCATAACCTGACGGAAGTGATCAACGGTTGCCTGGCTTACATCGATGATGAAAACATCAGCGTTGAAGGACTGATGGAATACATCCCTGGTCCGGACTTCCCGACCGCTGCGATCATCAACGGTCGCCGTGGTATTGAAGAAGCCTACCGTACCGGTCGCGGCAAGATTTACATCCGTGCCCGTGCGGAAGTGGAAGCGGATGCGAAAACCGGTCGCGAGACCATTATCGTGCACGAAATCCCCTATCAGGTGAACAAAGCTCGCCTGATTGAGAAAATCGCCGAGCTGGTAAAAGATAAACGCGTTGAAGGGATCAGTGCGCTGCGTGACGAGTCTGATAAAGACGGTATGCGCGTCGTGATTGAAATCAAACGTGATGCGGTCGGTGAAGTGGTGCTCAACAACCTCTATTCACAGACCCAGTTGCAGGTTTCTTTCGGTATCAACATGGTGGCGCTACACCATGGTCAGCCGAAAATCATGAACCTGAAAGACATTCTGTCGGCCTTTGTCCGTCACCGTCGTGAAGTGGTCACGCGTCGTACTATTTTCGAACTGCGCAAAGCCCGCGACCGTGCACATATCCTTGAAGCACTGGCGGTGGCGCTGGCCAACATCGACCCGATCATTGAACTGATCCGTCGTGCGCCGACGCCTGCTGAAGCGAAAGCCGGGCTGGTGGCGCGTTCCTGGGATCTGGGCAACGTGTCAGCGATGCTGGAACGTGCCGGCGATGATGCTGCGCGTCCGGAGTGGCTGGAGCCAGAGTTTGGCGTGCGTGACGGCCAGTACTATCTGACCGAACAGCAGGCACAGGCCATTCTTGATCTGCGTTTGCAGAAACTGACCGGTCTTGAGCATGAAAAACTGCTCGATGAATATAAAGAGCTGCTGGAACAAATTGCTGAACTGCTGCATATCCTGGGCAGTGCCGATCGTCTGATGGAAGTTATCCGTGAAGAGCTTGAACTGATCCGCGATCAGTTTGGCGATGAGCGTCGTACCGAAATCACCGCCAACAGCGCGGATATCAACATCGAAGACCTGATCAATCAGGAAGATGTTGTTGTGACGCTGTCTCACCAGGGTTATGTGAAATATCAGCCGCTGACTGACTACGAAGCACAACGTCGTGGTGGTAAAGGCAAATCAGCTGCACGTATCAAAGAAGAAGACTTTATCGACCGCCTGCTGGTGGCTAACACCCATGACACCATCCTCTGCTTCTCCAGCCGGGGTCGTCTGTACTGGATGAAGGTCTATCAGTTGCCGGAAGCCAGCCGTGGGGCGCGTGGTCGTCCAATCGTCAACCTGCTGCCGCTTGAAGCGAACGAACGTATCACCGCGATCCTGCCGGTACGCGAATACGAAGAAGGCGTTAGCGTCTTTATGGCTACCGCCAGCGGTACCGTGAAGAAAACGGCGCTGACTGAGTTCAGCCGTCCGCGTTCAGCCGGGATCATTGCCGTTAATCTCAATGAAGGCGATGAACTGATTGGCGTGGATCTGACCTCCGGCAGCGACGAAGTGATGCTCTTCTCTGCGGCAGGCAAAGTGGTGCGCTTTAAAGAAAACGCGGTACGCGCCATGGGTCGTACCGCGACCGGTGTTCGCGGTATCAAACTGGCGGGTGAGGATAAAGTCGTTTCACTGATCATTCCTCGCGGTGAAGGTGCGATTCTGACGGTAACGCAAAACGGTTACGGTAAACGTACTGCTGAAGGCGAGTACCCGACCAAATCGCGTGGCACCCAGGGCGTTATCTCCATCAAGGTGACCGAGCGTAACGGTTCCGTGGTGGGCGCGGTGCAGGTGACTGATACCGACCAGATCATGATGATCACCGATGCCGGTACGCTGGTGCGTACGCGCGTGTCGGAAATCAGCGTGGTAGGGCGTAACACCCAGGGCGTGATCCTTATCCGTACTGCGGAAGATGAAAACGTGGTTGGTTTGCAGCGCGTTGCAGAACCGGTGGATGATGAAGAGCTTGATTCCATCGATGGCAGCACCGCAGAAGGGGATGATGATATTGCCCCGGAAGCGGAGAGCGACGACGACGTGGCCGACGAAGCCGACGAATAATCTGAGTTATCAGGGCCGGTTCTCCGGCCCTTTCTCTTTGCCATTGCGACACTGACGTTTTAACGTTACTTTAACTTCAATTTATTCATCCCCCCATGGCGGAGCTTCCCCAGGTTGAAATACCTCGTCTCTTTTCGTAGTACCCTGAAAGTCTCTCGTTACCTCTTCAGGGCGCTGGCGCTATTGCTTTGGCTGCTGATTGCTCTTTTTTCGGTATTTTATATCGTCAACGCATTGCGTGATAAAGAAGCGGAAATTCGTCAGGAATTTAACTTAAGTTCCGATCAGGCGCAGCGCTATATCCAGCGAACTTCAGATGTCATGAAAGAGCTGAAATACATCGCAGAAAACCGCCTCACCGCAGAGAATGGCATTCTTGCCTCCCGCGGTCTGGACACCAAAACAGATATTCCGGACTTTGAGCCGCTTTTCCCCGACTCGGATTGCTCAAAAATGGGCACCGCCTGGCGTGGTTCGCTTGAGTCGCTGGCCTGGTTTATGCGCTACTGGCGCGATAATTTCTCAGCGGCTTATGACCTTAACCGCGTTTTCCTGATTGGCAGCGACAATCTGTGCATGGCGGATTTTGGCCTGCGCGATCTGCCCGTTGAGCGTGATAACACGCTTAAAAATCTGCATGAGCGGATCATCAAATACCGCAATGCTCCGCAGGAAGAGCGCGGCAATAACCTTTACTGGATGAGCCAGGGACCACGGCCTGGCGTCGGCTATTTCTATGCGCTGACGCCGGTTTACCTTGGCAATCGCTTACAGGCGCTGCTCGGTACTGAGCAGTCCATCCGGATGGAAAATTTCTATACCCCAGGCAGCTTGCCGATGGGGGTTACTATCCTGGATGAAAATGGCCATGCGCTGATTTCTCTGGCCGGTCAGGATAATCGCCCGGAGGTTGATCCTCGCTGGATGCAGGCCCGCAGCTGGTTTGGTTATACCTCTGGCTTTCGTGAGTTGATCCTCAAAAAAAGCCTGCCGCCTTCCTCGCTGAGTATCGTCTATTCGGTGCCAGTGGATATGGTGCTTGAGCGTATCCGGATGCTGATCCTCAATGCCGTGTTGCTGAATGTGCTGGTGGGTATTGCGCTCTTTACCCTCGCGCGGATGTACGAGCGGCGGATTTTTATTCCCGCAGAAATGGATGCTCAGCGACTCGAAGAACATGAGCAGTTTAACCGTAAAATCGTCGCCTCTGCGCCGGTGGGGATCTGTATCCTGCGAACCCAGGACGGTACCAACATTCTGAGTAACGAGCTGGCGCATAACTATCTGAATATGCTCACCCATGAGGACAGACAGCGGCTGACGCAAATTATCTGTGGGCAACAGGTTAACTTTGTTGACGTGCTGACCAGCAATAACACCAATCTGCAAATCAGTTTCGTCCACTCGCGCTATCGCAATGAGAACGTGGCTATCTGCGTGCTGGTGGATGTCAGCGCCCGCGTCAAAATGGAAGAGTCATTGCAGGAGATGGCGCAGGCGGCAGAGCAGGCCAGTCAGTCGAAATCGATGTTCCTGGCGACCGTCAGCCATGAGCTGCGCACCCCGTTGTACGGCATTATTGGTAACCTCGATTTGTTGCAGACCAAAGCCTTGCCAAATGGGGTCGACAGGCTGGTGACGGCAATGAACAACTCCTCCAGTCTGCTGCTGAAAATCATCAGCGATATTCTCGACTTTTCGAAAATTGAGTCCGAACAGCTTAAAATCGAGCCGCGTGAATTTTCCCCACGAGAGGTGATGAGTCATATCACCGCTAACTATGCGCCGCTGGTTGTGCGTAAACAGCTGGGGCTGTACTGCTTTATTGAGCCGGATGTGCCAGCCACTCTGAATGGCGATCCGATGCGCTTGCAGCAGGTGATTTCCAACCTGCTCAGTAATGCGATTAAGTTTACCGATATTGGCTGTATTATTCTGCATGTCCGCAGCGATGACCACTATCTCAGCATTCGCGTGCGTGATACCGGGGTGGGCATTCCCGGTAAAGAGGTGATGCGTCTCTTTGACCCCTTCTTCCAGGTGGGGACCGGGGTGCAGCGTAACTTCCAGGGCACCGGCCTGGGCCTGGCGATTTGTGAAAAGCTAATCAACATGATGGACGGGGACATCGCCGTCGACACCGAGCCGGGTATGGGGAGTCAGTTCACCATCCGTATTCCGCTGTATAACGCGGTCGCGCCAGCGCTGAGCGATCCTGGCGCGCTGTCTGACACCTGCTGCTGGTTGTCGGTGCGCAACGCTTTCCTCTCCAGTTATCTCGAAACCCTGCTGGCCTGGAACGGTATTCTGGCGAAAACCTGGGATGGCCGTGAACTGGATGCCCAGGACACGCTTATCACTGACGACAATCTGCCGGACGTCTGGAGCGGGCGGGCTGCAATCGTCTTCTGTCGCCGACACATTGGCGCGCCTCTGGAGCGGGCTGCGGGTGAGTGGCTGCTCAGTGTTGCTTCACCGCATGATGTGATTGCACTGCTGGGCAACATTTACCGTATCGATCGCAACGCGCCGGAAGTGAGTCACGCGCTGCCGTCAGCGGATGGCGTTGAAGCGCAGAATGATGATCTTATGATCCTGGTGGTGGACGATCACCCCATCAACCGTCGCCTGCTGGCCGATCAGTTGGCATCGCTGGGTTATCAATGTAAAACGGCGGCTGATGGCCTCGATGCGTTGGCCGTGATGAGTAAAAACAAGATTGATATTGTGCTGAGCGACGTCAATATGCCGAATATGGATGGCTATCGCCTGACCCAGCGTATTCGTGAAATGGGGCTGACATTGCCCGTTATTGGGGTCACGGCGAACGCCCTGGCGGAAGAAAAACAGCGCTGTCTGGAGTCCGGAATGGACAGTTGCCTGTCGAAACCGGTGACGCTGGATGTGATTAAGGTGACGCTGGCGACCTACAGTGAACAGGTCCGAAACAGCAGACGCTAAAAGCACACCCCGGCGGTTGCCGGGGTGTTGCGGGTTACTCTTTCTCGGTCTGAGTAAGGGTAACGGAAGAGAGGTAGTTCAGCAGGGCAATATCATTCTCAACACCCAGTTTCATCATGGCTGATTTCTTCTGGCTACTGATGGTTTTGATGCTGCGGTTCAGCTTTTTAGCAATTTCTGTTACCAGGAAGCCTTCTGCGAACAGGCGCAGAACTTCACTCTCTTTCGGAGACAGGCGCTTATCGCCATAGCCGCCGGCACTGATTTTTTCCAGCAGACGTGAAACGCTTTCCGGGGTGAATTTTTTGCCCTTTTGCAAGGCGGCCAGCGCTTTAGGCAGGTCAGTTGGCGCGCCCTGTTTGAGCACAATACCTTCGATATCCAGATCCAGTACCGCGCTCAGAATGGCCGGGTTGTTGTTCATTGTCAGAACAATGATCGACAGGTTCGGAAAATGGCGCTTGATGTATTTAATCAGCGTAATGCCATCGCCGTATTTATCGCCCGGCATGGACAGGTCAGAGATTAAAACGTGAGCGTCCAGTTTCGGCAGATTGTTGATCAGTGCTGTGGAATCTTCAAATTCGCCAACGACATTTACCCATTCGATTTGTTCGAGTGACTTGCGAATACCGAACAGTACAATCGGATGGTCATCGGCAATAATTACGTTCATATTGTTCATGTATTTAGGCTACCTTGCTACAGCAAGCTCTTGACGTAAGCGTCAATGTCGCTGATGTAATTTTCTATGCCTGGAACATCCTTCTCGCGAATCAAATGCTCCAGCGTTTCGCACAACTGCTTACCAGGAATCAAATTAAGCATGGCAAACACCCCTTTAAGGCGGTGCGCTGTCTGCGCCAGCGCAGCGAAATCGCTAATCGCTGATTCAGTATACAACCTCTTAACATCATCCGGTACTGTGTCAACAAACAGCGCATAATAGCCGCTGGCGTGGAGTTCCGCGTTTTCATTGCCCCCCAACGGTGACTCCAGTACCTCTTCCTGTGCCAGTTGTTCTTCAATAAGCTGCAATACCGCTTCCTGCATTGCATTACTCATATTAAAGTTTACCCGCAATTGGCCGGGTCCAATTTTTCTCAGACCCGCCTCATCATCGCTTAAAAGCAAGCCTGAGGATGTAAGATTAGACGGATTATCTGTTAAAAACAGGTCAAACTCTTGACTTAATTGTCGTTCATCCGGGGAAATACAGGATGCGCCCCAGTTTTCCAGTTGTCGAACCACAATATTTCGAATTTCGCTGGAGGTGATGTCAATCATGGCGACCACCTCATCCAGCAATTTTTCTTCTGCTTCTTCCGCCTGCTGGACACGAGCGGCCATTTTGACATGCAGTGAATAGCGCGTGCCCAGCTCTTCCCGTGCTTTGATATTCAGATGACCGCCCAGCTTTCTCGCCAGCTGATCGCAAAGCCAGAAGGTGAGGGCGTTGGCTTTACCGTATTGATCGCTCTGGGTAGTGTTAAGAAACGGAAAGTGGAGATTATCTATTTCACTGTTGCTGACGCCGGTTCCGGTGTCGAGAATGCGGAACGTCAGGCGATCCTCGGCGGACTCATCCCGGCTCACTTCAAGAGTGATTTTACCAATTTGCGTGGTGGTTACCGCATAGTGGATAAGCAGCATCAGGATCCGCAGTAACGCATCGCGATCCCCATGACGGACCTCATTGGCGGGCAACTGGTTGTTGATCAGTAACTGCAGGCCCTTACGTTTGATCACCGGCAGCACCTGGGGCACCACCTCATCAATCAGATCCTGAATCGAAAACTGTGTGGCTTGCCCCTTCCAGCTGTCGTTCTCCAGCATGTTGGCCAGTTGAATGTCATCGACCAGACGCGCAAGGGCTTCTGCATGGCTTGCCAGCTGGTTTGCGTCTTTGTCGCCAATGGCAACCGCCTCATTAACCAGGGCGAAGACCGGCTGTTTAAGGGCGTCACCAATGTTTTGCATAAAGGCTGCGCGCCCCTGCTGATTCTTTTCATACAGGCGCTGGGCTTGCTTGAGCTTTTTATTCACCAGCACTTCCCGGTCCTGATCGCGGATGATGAAGATCTGAGTGCGTGAAGCGACCTGACTGCGGAACTGACGGATCTCGTACAGCTCATTATTGATGGTGGCCTGAATAACCCCCTGATGCTGGTCAGCCATGGAGGTGATGTTTTGCAAATTAAGGTGCGGCAGCAGGTGGTCGGCAATTTTATTGCTCAATACCGTGCGGTTTGCCTCCTGGTCATGAACCAGAAGACCGAGCGGCAACAGCGAAACAATTTCTTCATTGAATGCGCGCATCACCCGTAGCTCGTTACTGTTGCCCGCCGGGGGAAGGCCATCGCTGTTGCGGCCAGGCTGATGACGGAAAGTGGTGTAGCCGAAGAGCGCGAGAGCCAGCAGACCAATGTTCAGCAGCAGAGGCAGCAAAATGTTTTGCAGCGTGTCGAGCAGAAGGGTGCCGAAGGGAACCTGCCAGACCATGCGCAGCCCGGTGGTGTTAAGGGATGACGCTATCTCAATTTTTGAACTGTTGAAATTGATGGTGACGCTGTCGGTGCCTTCTTTGTCGGTGGTGCGCAGGTTGGTTTGCGTCGGATCGCTTTCAAGGCGGAAGCTGTCCAGCGTCATGCCGGGCGGGATCAAATCATTGATTGGAAGATCAAAGGCCACCACGGTTGCCAGATGACCCGGCTGGTTAAAGGTTGTGCGCAGCGTAAAGTAATGGCCATTCTGCCAGGCAAGGTTGCGTAGCGTGGAAAAACTTTCCCGCTCGTCCAGAGCATTCGCCTGCTGCAACATCTCTGCCCGACGAGAGTCGACGATGCTGCCAATCGCTGACTCTTTAAAGCCCGATGACAAATCCTTTAACGGCAGGGTGGAGACCAGGATCATGCTGTTATCCTGGCCATTAAGATAATACATCGACCAGGGAATGGTTTCCGCGCCCCAGAGGGTATCCAGATAGGTCGAGATACGCTGGGTCATCTCCAGTGTCGCGCTGTCGTGGGAGCCAAAAATCAGGGCTTCCGTTTTACGGCGCGGTTTCTCTAAGTAGTAGACATCCTGCTTAAGGCGCGTTTCCTGCAAACCATCGCTGGCGCCAGACGACGAGGCTGCGGCTGCGATGTTGTCGTAAATCTGCCATGTCGCGTAGCGCCAGGTATCAATACGTTTATGCATAGCGTGCGTGATGTCGACAACCTGATAGCTTTTATCCTTCAGCCAGGTGTTAACCGCGCTCTGAACCATCACGCCCATCGTCACCAGCAGGACGATGATCAATAGAAGAAAGAAACGGGTAAGGTTGCCCGGAATCAGGGAAAACTTGCCAGGGATCATGGTGTCCGATCGACTCATTCGTGTGTATAACCCGTAATGACAACACTGCATAAGACACTCAGCGATGCGCTGAGACAATATTTGCTGCCGTGCCAAAAGAGCCCGCCAGCAGTCGTGGCGCTCTTGTAGGTGTTATGTTGCAGAGCAGTGTACAGCAGGCAGTATATCGGGTAATGAATGAATTTCCAGAGCCTCTTTCAGCTAAGGAAGGTGCGATTTAATCGGTGGGGTTCAGTGGAGTCCTTAGCTGTATTAGCCTTACCTTAGCTGAGCTGTATTATCTCTCTGTAAGACGTATACGATCACTTTTTTCTGGTGAATATTTGCTCTCGATTATTCTATGAATGGCAAAGAAT
>NZ_CBFFRJ010000128.1:0-14777 GCF_965644225.1 Phytobacter sp. V91
ACAGCTCAGCTAAGGTAAGGCTAATACAGATAAGGACTCCACTGAACCCCACCGATTAAATCGCACCTTCCTTAGGTTTAAATGCGGGACAACTGAAAGTTGGTTCAATAACCCGCTCCGAGCGCACAGCAAAATGGAATGAAGCTATTCGTCTGGAAGACTCAAACGCTCTGGAATTTTTTGGGGTGAAAGCTCTGGTACATAAATAATTATTTTAAAGATTTGTGTTTGTTTTTCCGCTTAGCGGAACAGGCGTTATCTCCGGGCCCTACACCTTGACCTGAATTTTCAATGTCTGTTCTGGTTGTATGAGTTTTTCCAAATTAGTCAATACATAATTAATTGAAGGAGATTCAAATGACCGAGTCCAGCGCCCAGGCTTTGCCTGCGGCGAAACATAAAATGCAGGTCAAGCCCATTGTTCAGGTGGGCGCAGGTAATGCCCTCGAAATATATGACTTTATGGTTTACGGCTATTATGCTCGTTATATTTCGCAGGCCTATTTCCCGTCAGATAATGAATATGTTTCATTAATGCTCACGCTGATGACATTCGCATTAGGTTTCTTCGCCCGTCCATTCGGGGCGATTATTCTGGGGGCGTACACTGACCGCCACGGACGCAGAAAAGGGCTGATTATGGCCCTCGCCCTGATGTCCGTGGGTATTCTCTGCGTGGCGCTAACGCCAACCTATGCCTCAATAGGGATGGCAGCGCCAGTCATCGTTATATTAGGTCGCTTACTGCAAGGCTTCTCTGCCGGTGCCGAACTGGGCGGCGTGGTGGTCTATCTGGCTGAAATCTCTCCGCCAAATCGCCGGGCATTCTATACCTGCTGGCAGGTGGGTTCTCAGCAGTTCGCCGTGATGGCCGCGTCACTGATTGGTCTGGTGCTGCTCTATAGCATGAGCACCGAAGACCTGCATGACTGGGGCTGGCGTATTCCGTTGCTGATTGGCTGTGCGGTCATTCCGTTAATGTTCTGGCTGCGATCTAACCTTCAGGAAACAGAAGTCTTTGCGAAGAAGAAAACCACCCCAAGCGTGAAAGAGATCTGTTCAAGCCTGGTCTCCGGCTGGCGCATTATTCTGACCTGTATGGGGATGGTCGCCATGGCCACCGTTACCGCACAGACCGTCACCACCTATGCGCCAACCTTTATCAAAAGCCTGAACCTCGGCGAGCATGTTGGCTTTATCACCTTGTTCTTTGTCGGTCTGTCTATTCTGTTGTGGTTACCGATCACGGCAATGATTGCCAACCGCGTAAACAGAAGAACCATGCTGATTGTGGTTACGCTGACCGGGGCCATCACCGCCTGGCCGCTGCTCTCCTGGCTGGCCGCTGACCCGACCGTGTTCAAGTTTGTGGTCTTTGAGCTGTGGTTCTCCTTTATGTATGCCTGCTACAGCTCCGTTCAGGTGGCGGCGATGGTGGAACTGGTGCCGGCCCATGCCCGTACCGCAGGTTACTCCTTTGCGCAGGCAGTGGCTGCGGCAGTCCTCGGCGGTTTGACCCCGGCAATTTGTACCTGGCTCAATCATACCTTCAGCAGTAATGCGATGGTTGGCGTATGGCTTGGCTTTAACGCCGTGCTCAGCCTGCTGGCAGTATTAACCCTCGACCATAAACAGACAGCAATTAACCAGACCAAAGAATTACATTAATTAATTGCTGACCAAACAGCAGTACATCGATTAAGTTGATGTACTGCTGCAATAACACTGGAACAGGTAAATGATGAAAATTGTTATTTTAGATGGTGGTGTACTTAATCCTGGCGATCTTTCGTGGGACAATCTTCAGCAACTGGGAGAAATAACCGTTTACGACACCTCTGAACCCGCTCAGGTGGTGGAAAGAATCGGTGATGCTGATATCGCAATTATCAACAAAGTGGTATTAACCGAAAAAGAATTCAGCCAGTGCCCGAACCTGAAATTTATTGGCGTGACGGCGACCGGCTATAACGTTATTGATTTAGAGGCCGCCAAAAAGCACGGCGTCATTATCTCTAACGTCCCCACTTACGGTACATCGACCGTCGCTCAGTTCACCACCGCCCTGATGCTGGAGCTCTGTAACCAGGTTGGCCTGCACGACACCGACGTTCACGCTGGCGGCTGGGGTAAGAAACCAGACTTCTGCTACTGGCTGAAGCCGATGCTGGAAGTGGCAGGTAAAAACGTCGGCATCATCGGCTACGGGCGTATCGGTCAGGCTTTTGGTGCCGTGGCGCAGGCGCTGGGCATGAACGTGCTGGCCTATGACGAATACCAGAACAAAGCGCTGGAAAACGATCGCGTCCGTTATGTCGACCTCGACACACTCTATGCCGAATCCGATGTGATCAGCCTGCACTGCCTGCTGACGCCTAAAACCCTGGGCCTGATCAATGCAGAGTCACTGGCGAAAATGAAAAAATCCGCCCTGCTGCTGAACGCGTCCCGTGGCGATCTGGTGAATGAAGCCGATCTCGCCGCTGCGCTCAACAACGGCGTGATTGCCGGTGCCGCCGTCGACGTGCTCTCCAAAGAGCCGCCAGTGCCTGATAACCCAATGCTGAGCGCCAAAAACTGCATCATCACGCCGCATATCGCCTGGGCATCGGTTGAGGCACGCGGGCGCATCCTTGCGACCACCGTCGACAACGTAAAAGCCTTTATCGATGGCGAACCACAAAACCGCGTCGGCAACTGATCGCACTCAATAAATTCAAAGAGATAACTGATGGAAAACAACATTATTAAAGCGGCAGACCTGCTGCGCCAGGCCTGGGATAATAACGAAGCCACCTCGCCAGTTCGCGATCTGGTGGACAGCACAAACCTGACTACCGCTTACATGATTCAGGATTACAACGACAAAGTCTGGCAGGCGCAGGGCCGCCGCCGGGTGGGGCGTAAGCTGGGTCTGACCAACAAAGCGGTGCAGAAACAGTTTGGTATCTCAGACCCTTGCTACGGCAATATTTACGCCGATATGGTACTGGTCGATGGGGCTCAAATCACCAAGGGCGTCATCAGCGACCTGCGGGTAGAGACCGAAATTGCGGTGGTGCTGAAAAAAGACCTGACGCAAACCGAGCACACCATTCTCGACATCATCGACGCCGTTGACTATATCCTGCCAGCGTTCGAAATCTGCGATACCCGCGTGGCGGGCTGGGATGTGAAGTCATGTGATTTTGTCGCCGACAACGCCGCCGCCTGCCTGGTGGTGCTGGGTACCCGCCCGGTTTATCTCACCGATTGCGATATCACCCGTAGCGAAATGGTCACCAGACGTGGCGATGACGTCGTTTCCGAAGGCAAAGCAACCGCCATTCTCGGTCACCCGCTACATGCGCTGAAATGGCTGGCGGATGATCTGGTGCGTATCGGTAAACCGTTGCGCGCTGGCGAATTCGTTATCACTGGCGCAATCGGCCCGGCCGTTTCCGCCAAACCCGGCGATGTATTCAATGCCGAAATCAGCGGCATCGGCCTGATCAGTACGAGCTTTGCCAGCTAAGGACATCTCCTGTTAAGTACCCTCACTTAAAGGAATCATTATGGAACTGCCAATAAATCATTTTAAACGTGCCATAAAAAACAATACCGTGCAGTTGGGTCTCTGGACCCAACTGGGCAGCTACATTGCCGCCGAGATGCTCTCCGGTTGCGGCTATGACTTTATCGGTCTCGATGCCGAGCACGGTCCGAGCGAATACATTGAGATTTACTCCCAGTTGCAGGCCTGTGCGGCAGGCGGCCCGACGCAGCCGGTCGTGCGCCTGCCTAACCACGATATCTCACTGATTAAGCGTTATCTCGATGCCGGCGTGAACACGCTGATGGTGCCGCAGGTCGACACCGTCGAGCAGGCAAAAGCGCTGGTCTCCGCCGTGCGTTATCCCCCGAACGGGATACGTGGTTACTGCGGTGCGCCACGCGCCTCCGGCTTTGGTCGTATCAAGAATTACGCCACCGCCTGTGAGGAAGAGATCTGCTTGATTGTGATGCCAGAAACCACTCAGGCACTGGAAAATATCGAAGCCATGGCGGCGATTGATGGGGTTGATGCGTTCTTTATCGGCCCCGGTGATTTAGCGGCAAGTCTGGGTTACATCGGCCAGCCCATGCATCCGCAGGTGATTAAAGTCATTGAAGAAACCGGCAGACGCGTTAAAGCGGCCGGGAAGGCCGTCGGTATTCTCTGTACCGATGAAGCACAAACCCGCCGCTATATCGAACTGGGTTTCCAGATGGTCGCCATCGGCTCAGACCAGGGGTTACTCACCAAAGGCGCGGAAAACCTGCTGGCAAAATTCAGATAGTTTCTCGAAGCTTGTGTATTGGCATTGGATTTTCTTTTCCGGATGCGCCTGGCAGCCCATCCGGTTTTTTTTGCTTTGCGTCTACTGCGTCAGCGCTTTTGTCGAATCGCCGACAACCAGCTTCGGCATAAAAAGCTGGCTCCCGGTCGTGGCGTAAAACACCTCCGGCGAAAGCGGGGTCTCCTGATTCATCAGCCGGTCGATAATCGTCACACAGGCGTCGGCTATCTGTTTTTCAGGCAGGGAGATAAAGGTCAGTTTCACCTCCAGCAGACTTCCCCAGGAGACATCGCCATACGCCACCAGAGAGAGGTCATCCGGGATAGCAATGTTCATCTCTTTGGCCGCCAGCAGAATACTCATCGCATAGCGCGGGCTACCCAGTACCAGGGCGGTTGGGCGAACAGATGCGCTCATCACCCGGCGGAATGCTTCGCCGCCAAACTCTGCCTGCGGCGGTCCAACGTAGATAATATCCGCAAGCGCCTGCTGTTCGGCGACGGAGAAATTTTGCAAAAAGCCCTGCAAACGTTCAGATCCGGTACTTAGCTGCCGGGCGGAACCAATATAGCCAATGCGCGTATGTCCCAGCTCCCGCAGGTGTTTCACCGCCTGAGTGATCCCATCGCGATCGTCAATGGCAATCACCGGCGTTTGCAGGCTGTCGTGGTGGCGCAGCAACTGGACGGCATTGGTCCGCGTAACCAGCTCCTGAGTCTGTGCCGAGGGGCTGGCGGTCGGGGCGAAGATAATACCATCGACCCGCGCCGTCATCAGGCGCAACAATGCCGCCTGCTCCATCTCGGGTTTGTCGCCGGTGATCCCCAGCATCATCTGCCAGGAGCGGGCGGCCGCCACATGGGCAATCGCATTGGTGATGGTGATAAAGAAGTCGTTCTGGATATCAGGGATGACCAGGCCAAATGCCATACTGCTGACATTACGCAGGGCGCGAGCAGCGCTATTGGGGATATAGCCATATTCCCGGGCAGCCTGCAAAACATTGTCTTTGGTTGCCTGGCTAATGGCCGGATGATCGTTTAATGCGCGCGATACTGTGGTGTGTGATAAGCCTAAAATTGCAGCCAATTTCTTTATTGTCACTGCGTCACCTTAATTTCGTCCTGACCTGACTTCCGGTAATTGCCCGGAAAAGCCGGGGATTAAATTATAATCCTGAATCTTTATCGTTGTGAGAATGCATGGAATATATTGTGCAATCGCCATAATAGCAGATTCTTATATCTGGCACTATCGATTTGAAATAATAACATTCATTGGAATTAATTAGACATAGTGCAAGTTTATAAATCTTTTAACTTGCCTTGCGGCGGGATTTATTATTAAGAAAATCTGCAGAGAACCGCTGAGGAATTTAATACGTATTAAATGTTAAGCCCTCTCCCTGGGGAAAAGAGAGGGTATACCCGTAAGCCACTGTCAGGTCAGATTACCCGAGCATCTCAAGGTAAATTTTGCGCAGCAGTTGGGTGATTTGCCCAGGCTTACCATCACCAATTTGCTGACCATCAACGCTGACGACTGGCCAGACAAAGGTAGTCGCGGAACTGATAAAGACCTCGCTCGCCCGTCTTGCCTCTTCTGGCGTAAACAAGCGTTCTTCGAAGGTCACACCGTATTCCTCACCTAAACGCAGTAATGCTTTACGGGTGATGCCGTGCAAAATGCTGTTACTCAGTGGACGGGTGATGATGGTTTTATCGGCCAGCACGATATAACAGTTGCAGGCGCTGCCTTCAGTGATAAAGCCGTCTTCCACCAGGAAAGCATCGTCAGCCCCGTTGGCCTCGGCCCAGGCTTTCGCCATACAGGGCGCGAGCAACTGCACCGTTTTAATATCCCGCCGCTGCCAGCGAATATCCGGGCAGGTCACCACCCGGATGCCTTTGCTGGCCGCCGGATGATCAACAACCGGGCGCGCCTGAGTAAAAAGCACCAGAGTGGATGCTGTTCCGGCTGACGGATAGTGAAAGTCCCGGTCTCCGCTGTTCCCACGGGTCAGTTGCAGGTAGATCCCACCTTCGGTGAGCGCATTCTCTACCAGCAGACGCTGATGAATTTCCCGCAGCTCATTTTCCGATTGCGTCAGTGTTAACCCTAACTCATGGCAGGATCGCGCCAGGCGGGCATAGTGACCGGCAAAATCCACCAGCTTACTGTTCACCACCGCAGTCACTTCATACACTGCGTCGGCGAATAAAAAACCTCGGTCAAAAACGGAAATTTTGGCGGCCTCTTCAGGCACATATTCCCCGTTAAGGTATACCGTGCGTGACATTTCTCTCTCCTTAAATCGGTACGTCACTAGCCCCACAATGCCGGGACGGGTGGAAAAAGTTCACTACCTTCGTAGCGCAGCCCGTGCTCACGATCTTCTGCCAGCAGCAACGGACCATCGAGATCGACCACGCTCGCCTGTTGCGCGACCACCACAGCGGGAGCCATGGATAACGACGTGCTGACCATACAGCCCACCATCACCTGCAATCCCAGCCGCGTGGCTTCATCACGCACGCGCAGCGCCTCCGTTAAACCGCCGGTTTTATCCAGCTTGATGTTCACCATCTCGTAGCACCCGACAATGTGCGCCAGCGAAGAAAGATCATGGCAGGATTCATCGGCACACAAGGGCACCGGATGGGGCAAGTTCGCCAGTACGGCGTCTTTCCCCGCCGGCAGCGGCTGCTCAATCAGCGCAACGCCGAGGCGCGCCAGCTCAGGGGCCTGGCGCAGATACATGGCTTCATCCCAGCCTTCATTGGCATCGACGATGATCCTTGCGTTGGGTGCGCCTTCGCGCACCGCCGCCACCCGGGCAATATCCAGTTCATCGGCAAGCTTAAGTTTAAGCAACGGACGCCAGTTGTTCTCCTGCGCCATCTGCTGCATCCGCGCCGGGGTATCGAGGGACAACGTATACGCAGTATGCAGATTATGCGGCAGAGGCTGATGAGCCCGCTGCCAGATGCTCTGGCCGGAGGCTTTACACTCCAGATCCCAGAATGCGCAGTCCAGCGCATTACGTGCCGCCCCGGCAGGCAGCGCCTGCTGCAATTGCTCCCGCGTCATACCGGCATTCAGCGGCGACCGCAGGCTCTCTATCTGCGCGATAACGCTATCGACCGATTCGCCATAGCGCACGTAGGGCAGGCACTCCCCTCTGGCGCTAACCCCATCCTGCTGGAGAGTAACCGTCACCACGTCGGCCTGAGTGCGGCTGCCCCTGGCAATGGTAAATGCGTGGCGCAGCGGCCAGCTTTCATGGACAAGGGTAAGCTCCATTACAGGGCCGCCAGCTTATCGACAATCGCGCCAACGCCCTGACGGAAGGGATCGACAACTGGCAAACCGTGGCGGCTTTCAAGCTGAGCCATCAACGCCAGCGCATCGGCTTCGCTCAGGGCAGCGGTATTCAGAGAGATCCCCACAAAGCGGGCGTCAGGGTTGGTCAGCTGCGCCATCTTCAGGTTCAGCGCGATACAGTCGGCAATATCCGGGATCGGGTAATCCACGCCACGCATATGGGTGCGGGTTGGCTCATGACACAGTACCAGCGCATCCGGCTGAGCCCCGTGGATGAGACCCGTTGTGACGCCGGCAAAAGAGGGATGGAACAGCGAGCCCTGCCCTTCGATAATATCCCAGTGATCGGCATCATTCGCCGGAGCAAGGGTTTCCACTGCGCCGGAAACAAAGTCGGAGACAACGGCATCAACGCTGATCCCGGCCCCACTGATCAGAATGCCGGTTTGCCCGGTGGCGCGGAAGGTGGCTTTCTCACCGCGTGAGAGGATCTCTTTTTCAATCGCCAGCGCCGTGTACATCTTGCCGCAGGAGCAGTCGGTGCCAACCGGCAGCAGGCGTTTACCGCTGCGTTTGCGGCCGCTGGCAACCGGATACTGCTCAACCGGATGGCGCACATCAAACAGTTTGCGTCCCAGGCGGTCTGCCAGCGCTTTCAGTTCCGGAACATCCGCCAGCTTATTATGTAACCCCGCGGCTAAATCCATTCCGCTTTCCAGCGCCGCGCTGAGAATTGAAATCCACTCTTTGGAAATAATACCGCCACGGTTAGCAACACCCACCACCAGTGTTTTTGCGCCGGCTTTTGCTGCTGCCTCAATATCCATATCGGTGAGATGACAATCGGCATGGCAATTCGCCATACGATATTGCCCAACACAATATTCCGGGTGCCATTGTTTAATCCCGTCGGCAACTTTCGCCGCCAGTTGATCATGTGCGTCACCCAGAAAAAGCAGATAGGGCTTTTGAATATTCATTATTTATCCCCCTCAGGATAAGGCTAAAAATAAATTAACGAAGAAATAACATTTCCGAAAAAATTAAAAGTCGATTGACTGTTTATGCAGGATATCAAGGGTTTTATTATTGTCAACAGGCCCATTCGCAGGCCTTATTTACCAGGTTTATCGCAATAAAGCAGTTTTTTATCCTGTCATCTCAAATGAATAAAACCGTTGTGAAAATATTAATCTTCAAATCAGCAATGGCCAGCATGGCGTCCATAAAAAATAATCAACAGAATGTGATCTCATCACTACTGGTGCACTATTAAAGAGCAATGCGCCATTTTAGAACGCCAAAACGGTGCTATTACTCAGGGTAAATCTATAAGAAGAATGGATGAGAGTATTTCAATTATTGGATGTAAGGTAATTCTGGTTATTGATGGAATATGTTGCTGTAAATTAACATGTCAGCGCAAAAACATGGTTCATCATTTCTTATTAATAACTTCCTTTCAAATTGCGACGGAATATCGGGCAAATGCATCAGGAAGAGAGCACAACAACGACAACGCATCACACAATGGGCCGATTGGCTTTATCTGGTCAGAGGCATCGGTATTCAGTGTTACGCGGTATTTGGTGATTAAAACATTCTCAATTAACTGACGGACGGTGAGGTAACAATGAAGAGTATTTGTGGGAAAGTCTCTTTACTGGCAGTGCTGGTTTCCGGGCTTGCTGGCGTACATAGTGCGACAGCGGCAGAGATTAAAATCGGTGTCGTGCTGCCCTTAAGTGGTGCGCTCAGCGGTTACGGTCAACCTTCACAGAAAGGTCTGGAACTGATCCAAAGCATTACACCGACATTGAAAAACGGTGACACCATCAAACTTATCGTCATTGATGATAAGAGTGACAAAGTCGAAGCCGCTAACGCCATGCAGCGCCTGGTCTCCAGCGATAAAGTGGATGCGGTGATCGGTGAAGTGACCTCCGGTAATACCCTGGCGATGGTAAAAATTGCCGATGACAGCAAAACCCCGCTGGTCTCTTCAACCGCCACCAACGACCGCGTAACGCGTAACCACCCTTATGTCAGCCGCGTCTGCTTCTCTGACAGCTTCCAGGGCGTGGTCGGCGCGAACCTCGCCTCCCGCGATCTGAAAGCAAAAACCGCCGCCATCGTTTTTGACAGCAGCAACGATTACTCCGTTGGCCTGGCAAAAGCCTTCCGCGCCCAGTTCCTGAAAAACGGCGGCACTATTCCTATCGAAGTGCAGGCGCCTTCAGGCAGCAAAGACTTTAAAGCCCAACTCTCCAGCGTAAAAGCGAAAAACGTCGACATGATTTATATGCCGATCTACTACACCGAAGGGGCGTTGATTGCCGTGCAGGCGCAACAGCTGGGCCTGAACAAACCGGTGGTGGGTGGCGATGGTCTGGCCGCTGACCCGGTGTTCTTTGAAGTGGGTAAAGATGCGGTTAACGGCTATATGACCACCGACTACTACTCACCTAACGCCAAAGAACAAACCCCGGCGGGCGAAGCCTTTATCAAAGCCTGGGATGAGAAATACAAAACCCCGACCCACACCTGGGGCGCAATGGCGGCTGATGCTTACAACGTGATCGTCAATGCAATGAATCAGTGTACTGATGCCAAAGATCGCGTCTGCGTAAACGAGAAGATCCGCGCCACCAAAGATTTCACCGGCGTAACAGGCACGCTGACCCTCAAAGATGGTGACGCCGTGCGCAGTGCAGTTATCAATGAAGTAAAAGATGGGCAACTGGCATTCAAAACCGTGGTCAATCCATAGTCTGTAAAAGAGGTTAATTATTAAATGGATGGCGCCATTTTTCTCCAGCAGGTCGTCAACGGTATGAGTCTGGGCGGCATGTACGCCCTGATCGCCATTGGCTACACCATGGTGTATGGGGTCCTGCGCTTGATCAACTTCGCCCATGCGGATGTGATGATGGTCGGCGCGTTTGCGACTCTGTTTTTATTTTCTTCCATTGGGCTGCCCTTCGGGGCAGCTGTTTTGCTGACTCTGGGTCTGTGCGCCCTGATGGGCATGTTCATCGACCGGGTGGCTTATCGCCCACTGCGCCAGGCATCGAAAATTTCGATGCTGATCACCGCCATCGGCGTCAGCTTCTTTCTGGAAAACCTGTTCAACGTTCTGTTCGGCGGCAGCTCGCGCTTCTTCGCGGCTCCCGACTGGTTCAACAACACCCTGACCTTCGGTCATATCATCATTACTAACGTGGCGTGGATCGTGCCGCTGATCACCGTATTGCTGCTGCTGGCGATCCTGTGGCTGCTCTACCGTACTCGCTACGGTATGGCTATTCGCGCCGTGGCATTTGACGTCAATACCGTGCGGCTGATGGGAATTGATGCCAACCGCATCATCTCGCTGGTCTTTGCTCTCGGCAGTAGCCTTGCCGCTCTGGGCGGCGTTTTCTACTCCATCAGTTACCCGACCATTGACCCGCTGATGGGGGTGCTGATCGGTCTGAAAGCCTTTGCAGCGGCGGTGTTAGGCGGAATTGGCAGCGTCACGGGGGCCGTGCTGGGCGGGTTTATTCTCGGTTTTACCGAAGTGGTCGCAGTGGCGATTTACCCGGAGCTTGGCGGCTATAAAGACGCGTTCGCTTTTATGTTTTTGATTCTGGTCTTGTTGTTCCGCCCGGTGGGCATTATGGGTGACGAACGTCTGGAAAGGAGCCGCTTCTAATGTTTAACGCTTCAACCACTCTCGGCGCTCAGGGGCGAAATCTGGCGATCGTTATCGTCGCCGTGGCACTGCTCGCCGGAATCAATCTGGTCTTTAATGACTATATTATTCGGGTTATCAGTACCGTCTTTGTCTTTATGATCCTCGCCGTTAGCTACAACCTGATTAACGGGGTCACCGGGCAGCTCTCGCTGGAACCCAATGGCTTTGTCGCCGTCGGCGCCTATGTGACCGCCATTTTAATCTTATCCTCAGACAGTAAACTGGATATGTATGAAATGGCTGCGCCCAGCCCCTTTGTCCTGCTATTGCACGCCAGCTTCCTGCCCGCACTGCTGATTAGCGGCCTGTGCGCCGCCGTCCTTGCGGTGTGCCTCGCCTTCCCGGTCTTCCGGGTGCGCGGCGACTATCTGGCTATTGTGACGCTGGGCTTCGGTTTTATTATCAAAATCCTCGCCATCAATAATCCGCAAATCACCAACGGCGCGATTGGGCTGAACGATATTCCCCAGCAGCCGCATCTGCTGTTCTGGTGTGGTATTACCGCGCTGCTGGCGACCGGGATGATCCTGCAACTGGTGTGGTCCAAATATGGCCGGATGATGAAAGCCATTCGCGATGATGAAGATGCCGCCATCGCGATGGGGGTCAACACCTTTCGCATCAAGACCTGCGCTTTTGCCACCAGCGCCTTCTTTGAAGGGATTGGCGGTGGCCTGCTGGCGTCATTACTGACCACTATTTCGCCGAATTTGTTCGACTTTATGCTGACCTTCCAGTTACTGATCATTATTGTGCTCGGCGGGCTGGGCAGTACGACAGGGGCGATCCTCGGCACTATCGTGGTGGTGGGCAGCGGCGAATGGCTGCGCTTCCTCGATCAACCGCTGTCGATGTTTGGCTACGATCTTGGTTCGTATCCGGGACTGCGTATGGTGGTCTTCTCCCTGCTGCTGCTGTTGATCATGCTGTTTGCCCGCGAAGGCTTGCTGGGTAAAAAAGAGGTCTGGCAGGTACGTTTCAGGAGGCAGCGCCATGACGTCAAATAAAGCGATCCTTGAAGTTCAGGATATCGTCATGCAGTTCGGCGGCCTGCGCGCCATCGACAACGTGAGTTTTCACGTGGATGAGGCCGAAATCTTTGGTCTGATTGGCCCTAATGGCGCAGGCAAAACCACCTTATTTAACGTTATCACCGCCAACTATAAGCCGACCAGCGGCAACGTGATACTGGACGGGAAATCGGTCAAAGGGCTGAAACCCAACAAAGTGGTGAATGCCGGTATTGCCCGTACCTTCCAGAACATCCGCCTGTTTAACTCCATGACGGTGCTGGAAAACGTGATGGTCGGTCTCGACCATGCCAGCCACTACTCGCTGCTGGAAGCGGCGCTGCATATTGGCCGCTACTATCCGGCGGAACGCGCAGCGCGGGCTAAGGCAATGGAACTGCTGGAATATATCGGCATTGCGCAGTTTGCCACCATGCAGGCCACTAATCTGAGCTACGGCAATCAGCGTAAAGTTGAAATTGCCCGTGCGCTGGCGACCGGCCCCAAACTGCTGCTGCTCGACGAACCCGCCGCCGGGATGAACCCGAAGGAGACAGAAGATCTGGCCAGCCTGATTTTCCGCATGCGTAAGGATTACCAGTTGAGCGTGCTGCTGATTGAACATGATATGCCGTTCGTGAATACGCTCTGTGAGCGGGTGATGGTGCTGGAATATGGCAAACCTTTGTTTAGCGGGCTGATGGCTGAAGCCATTCAAAATCCGGAGGTGATCTCCGCCTACCTGGGAGACGTGAATTATGCTTAGCGCCCGTGAGCTGAAAGTGTTTTATGGCGTCATTCAGGGGCTGAAGGGCGTGGATATTGAGATTAATGACCGGGAGATAGTCACCCTGATTGGCAGTAACGGGGCGGGGAAAACCTCCGCCCTGAACGGCATTATCAATATGGTGCGCTCCACCGGTACGGTGAATTTTCTCAATGAGGATATCTCCCGCAGCCAGACGCACCACATCGTGCGCAAGGGGCTGGCGCTGGTGCCGGAAGGTCGCAAGATCTTTACCAATCTGACCATCGAAGAGAACCTGCGGATGGGGGCGTACAACAATCTCGCCAACTTCACCCGTCTGCGGGATCGGATGTTTAGCCTGTTTCCGCGCCTGAAAGAGCGACGCAAGCAGATGGCAGGCACCATGAGCGGCGGCGAGCAGCAGATGCTGGCGATTGCTCGTGCGCTGATGAGTGAGCCGGTGTTATTGATGCTTGATGAACCGAGCCTGGGGCTGGCGCCGAAAATCGTCGGCGAGTTGTTCCATACCATACGTCAGTTGCGTGAGGAAAACATCACCATTTTGCTGGTTGAGCAAAACGCCACTGCGGCGTTGACCATTGCCGACCGGGCCTATGTGCTGGAGAACGGTAAGATTGTGCTCAGCGGCGCGGCGCAGGATGTGCTGGCCAACCCGGAAGTGAAAAAGATGTATCTGGGAGGATAAGGTGGCGGGGGAACACGCTGGTTTTGAGCCGCCTGTTCCCCTCACCCCGCCCACTCCCTCAGCAGAGGCGAGTGGGCCCATCCGGCATGTTATTCCGCCGCCTGTTTTTGCTCAATCACTCCATACCAGCCTAAGCCCTGATAGCTCTCATAGCCTGGGGTTAAAGCAAAAGAGACCGTGCTATCGCCATTGGTCTGATAAAAACCCGACATTTTGCCGTCAGTGCGCAGCGGGAAAAGATCGCCGGTTTTACCATCGGAAGAAGCAATAACCCGGAAGGTGGAATCGACAATCATACAGCGGGTGCGTTGCCACTCTTCTTCACTTAAACGTACGCTTTTCACCACCCCCGATGCCTGCGGTGCCCAGTCAAAGAAAATACATAATGCGCCCGTCACCCGCCCGTTCTCCTCGCCGTTTTCGCGGATCGCCGTCGCATAAGTGGCGACAGTGGCATTGTTTAAAAACGGGACGGTGGCAATATCTGCCGCTACATAATCACTGCCACTTTTGGTTGCCAGCGCCTGGCGGAATATTTTCATATCGCTGATATTTTTACCGGCTACCGAATAATTCTCACCGCGACCATTGGCCAGGATAGTGCCTTGCGCATCCACCACCCATAAATCCAGATAGACGGTATAACTGGCCAGAATTACGCTCAGTCGTTCCGCTGCATGCTGGCACAAGGCTTTGTCCGCAGTTGCCACACATTCCACCACTGCGGCATCGGTGGCCCACCAACGAACGTCACAGGAGCGTTCATAAAGATTACGATCGACGATATCAATCATATTCAACGCCAGATCCACGCTACGCTGGCTTTCATGCTGATGTAAGGTGGTGATCATGTTGTCACCTAAGGAAGGTGCGATTTAATCGGTGGGGTTCAGTGGAGTCCTTATCTGTATTAGCCTTACCTTAGCTGAGCTGT